>NZ_LSSO01000171.1:0-45446 GCF_001645205.1 Brevibacillus sp. SKDU10
TTTTGTAAAAATTATTTATAATATGATTTGTAAACACTTCCTAATACTTACAATACTAATTCGTAATGTGCGTTTTTATTAGCAGAGTTCATTGATTTTGTTTGTCCGCGATTTGAACTGAGAAGGCGATTCTAGATTTTTGATAGATTTTTTATGCAAGTAAATTTCGATTGACCGCTCCACGAAAATAGTAAGTAAAGTACCTCGTTAGTCCTATCTGGTAAAGCATTTGACGCACCTATATTACATTTCACTAAAATGACTTTTTTACATTCATTCTTTCCTAGCGTAGAAATAATTAGAACAGACTGAACCTATTAGATGAACTAAGATAAGCTTTTGTTACCAAAGTATTTACAATTTGGGCATAAGCGATAAAACAGTGGTTACTAAGGTCCAATAGATAAAGCCTGGTATGTCAAGGACGGAATGCCTTTAACTAGAAGGAGGATAAGCTGCGCTTTTTACTAGTTCACATGTCATCTTTTATGTAAATAAATGCTATTTATTCTTGTTTTAAGATTAGCTTATATTTTTTTACATAATAAAAATTGCATTTATTTATGTTTTGGATTAATATTTTTTGCATACATATTTTTAGTCAGACTAAAATTTTTGCTTTCCAAAAATTTAGAACAATTTGTTTTAGACAAGATTACCCAGTCTTTTACTATCCATCGTAACGAAGGGAGTTTCAGAATATGTCGCAATCTGTTGATTCTCGGACGATTCCAATCGACTTGGAAAATGAGCTGAAGACACTGAAAGGGATTGGACAAATAGCTGTGTTGGCGAAAGAGGACTCTGT
This sequence comes from Brevibacillus sp. SKDU10, assembly GCF_001645205.1. Lineage (NCBI taxonomy): Bacteria > Bacillati > Bacillota > Bacilli > Caryophanales > Paenibacillaceae > Brevibacillus > Brevibacillus sp. SKDU10. Next base: position 809 of record NZ_LSSO01000171.1, read on the forward strand.
TACAGTGCCTGCCGTTCATCTGAGTCACTTTTTCTCAGACTGGAAATCAGAACAATTATTGACCGGGAGCCAAACTTCTGCATCTACATCGCACCACGACGAGAGGGATGAAACCTTGCCTCTTGCTTACAGCTTTGGGGGAGAGCTACAACTGGCGGTGGATGAGCCAGGTACGCTAGTCGAGGTTCTCTTGCGGGCGGCTCGTATCGCCCACGACAAAAAGCTGATTTTTGTTCAACTAGACAAAAGCGAAGTCACAATGACGTATGCCCAATTATTGCAAGAGGCGGAGTCGATCCTGCGAGGTTTGCGGCAACAAGGGCTTCAACCAGGTGATCCAGTGATCTTCCAGCTCGATCATAATAAAAATTTTGTCACTGCGTTTTGGGCATGTGTACTCGGTGGTTTTTTGCCGACACCGATCGCCATTGCACCGACTTATACAGACTGGAATTCTGGAATCAGCCGTATATATAACGCTTGGAAGCTATTACAAAAGCCACTGGTGCTAGCAGACGAGGCATTGATTGAATCGATTGATCAACTAAAAAACCTTTGGGAGACGGACGAGCTACGCTATGTAGCATTGGAGCCTTTATTACAAAACGAGCCAGATCAGCAGTATTACGAGGCTTCACCGGATTCACTTGTACTTCATCTTTTGACATCAGGCAGCACTGGAATTCCGAAATGTGTGCAGCATTGCAACGAAAGTATTCTCGCTCGCGCACGCGGCACCGTTGCATGCCATAACTTTACATCGGATGAAATCATTCTGAATTGGATGCCTTTGGATCACGTGGGTGGGATCGTGATGTTTCATGTGCTTGGTGTCTATTTGGCAAGTGAACAGATTTTGCCCAAAATTGACAGCTTTATTGCAAATCCACTAAATTGGTTCAACTGGATTAACCACTATCGCGCAACAATGACCTGGGCACCGAATTTCGCATTTGCGCTGGTGAACGATCAAGCCGAAAAAATCAAGCAAAACAACTGGGATCTCTCCTGCATGCGGCATATTCTGAATGGGGGAGAGCCGGTCGTCTCTAAGGTTGTACAGCAATTCCTCAGCCTGCTTCAACCTCACGGACTGCCTGATGATACGATGGCTCCTTCCTTTGGAATGTCTGAGACTTCTTCAGGAATTGTTTTTAATAAGCTTCTCAATCGACTATCTCCGACCAGTGGGTATCAGATTTTGGATAAGGCATCGCTTGGGGGAACGGTTCGTAGTGTTCCTGTAGATCATCCGAACCATGTAATGTTTACCGAGGTAGGCGGGCCGATCCCAGGTGTATCCATTCGTATCGTCGATTCCAACAACAACGTAATTCGAGAAAACCAAATTGGACGCTTGCAGGTTAAAGGTAACAACATCATGGTGGGCTATTACCAAAACCCGGAAGCGAATGCAGAAGTATTCGTCGAGGATGGTTGGTTCATCACAGGCGACCTTGGCTTCCTGCATCAAGGCAGGCTAACAATCACCGGTCGTGAAAAAGACGTAATTATCATCAACGGAAATAATATTCATAATTATGAAATAGAATCGTTCGTGGAAGAGGTAAAAGGCGTAAAGGTCACGTTCTCCGCGGCTGTCTCCATTCCCAAGGTGTCTAGTGGAAGCGATGAACTGGCAATTTTCTTTGTTCCTGAAGAACCTGATCTGGAATCCTGCTTAGGTGTAATCAAAGAAATTCGCCGTCATCTTAATGTCAAGATGGGGCTGAATCCAGTGCTAATCGTTCCAATTACACAGGAGGAGTTCCCGAAAACGAACTCTGGAAAAATCCAGCGTCCCGAGCTTTCCAAACGTTTGGCGAATGGAGAGTTCGACGAGATTCTCAAGCAAATTGATCTAAAGCTGGAAAATGACAACACGCTTCCGGGCTGGTTCTACAAACCGGTGTGGGTGGAATCTCCAGCGGAAGAGGCTTCTTGTGAAAATGTGACGAATATCGAGGATATGCAACTTGCTGGCCATTGTCTACTCATGATGGATTCGATGGATCTGGCGAGCAAGTATATTTTAGGGGAAATGGATGAAGGAGGAAGTATCAGTGTTACAAACGGAAAAGAATTCTCCAAAATAAAACGACTTCATTATGTCGCCAACTTCAATAATCCACATGACCTCGATCAATTATTCGGCGCGCTGAAAGAAGAGCAGCTTGACGTTTCACATGTATTCTATTTGCATGGGATGAGTAATAGTGTCGCGGGGAGTCAGCCACAGACGATAGACGAGCTGAAAGCCATACAAGAACACAACTATGCGATCGTCCACCTAGCAAATGTCATGGCTGATCGCAATTTACAACCATCAACGTTTAGCTTAGTGACACATAATCTCTACCAGACGAACAAAATGGAAATGATTCCCTATGCGTTTTCTCCGTTGATTGGTTTTTTCAAAACATTACCGCATGAATTCCCAGAGACAACATTTCTTCATATCGATTTTTCTGATGACGTACATCAGAACTACAGTCTATACATAAAAAAAGAGCTAAATAATCTTCTAGCCCTCGCCAAATTAGCTGAGGAAAAGGGTGAAACGGATTATTCCAAAACAGCTATCGTTGCTTATCGTGGAAATAAGCGCTATAGCCCAAGAATAACCCGTGTGGAATTGGAAAATACAGCGCTTTCAGATAGCCCGCTGACACAAAACGGTTTTTATTTAATCACTGGTGGTCTTGGTGGAGTAGCGAAGCTTTTTACCGAGCATCTATTGCGTCACTGCCAGGCAAAAGTGCTTCTTGTTGGTCGAACAACGCTTCCAGACAATGTAGAGGAAGGCTATTCTGACGGATCAACTAGTACAAAGGAAAAAATGAAATGTCTCAAGGAGCTTAAAAGCTCGGCACAAAATGGTGGGGAAGTTCACTATGTTGCAAGTAATATCGCTGATCCCGTGCAACTCGAAGCTATCGTCGCTGAGTGGGAGGAACGTTTTGGTCAGGCTCTGAATGGAGTGATTCATCTGGCGGGTGTCTACAGAGAGACATTGCTCAAGGATGAAACCATGTCTACGTTAAATGAAATGTTCGAGGCAAAGGTGTATGGTACGTTTGCGCTTTATCAGCTTTTGAAAAATCGGCCTAACAGCATTTATATCACGTCATCCTCAACGACTACATTGTCTTCTGGCTATATGGCGGGTGCCTATGCGGCGGCAAATCAGTTCGTGGAAAGCTTCAGCCAGCATATGCAGGCGAGTGGTGATGTGAAAACATATTGCTTTGCCTGGAGCTTATGGGATGACATCGGGATGGGACGTGACCTGCTGGTGATGAAAAAGATCCTGCAAAGTCGGGGTCATCAAGCGATCCGCTCTGTTAAAGGTCTTTATTCCTGGCTGATAGGCTTGATGGCGAATGATGCATTCCTATATGTAGGGATTGATGAATCCAAACCGGGCATGTCCAAGCTTCTGGCTGTCGAGCCTAAGAGACAAAAAATCCTTCATCTCTTTTTCCAATTGGATCAAACAATGGATCTGACGTATCAAACATTGAGAGAAAAGACAGAGCAAATTCTTCTGACCAAAAACTCTGGTGAGCCAATCCTAGTGGCGTTGCATGAAACAGATGAATGGTTGTACACCGAGACAGGGGAACCCGATAGTGAAGCAATGCTGATGGCATTAGCCAAAAATGCAGGAGACATCGAACGTATCAAACCTAGGTCTCCCTTAGAAAATACGCTGTTTGGCATTTGGTCAAGCTTACTTGGAACAGATGATTTTGGAGTCCATGATAACTTTTTTGCTCTAGGTGGGCAATCAATTAAGGCGACACAACTGCTAACACAGGTTCGAGAAATGTGTCAGGTAGACCTTCCATTACGAGCATTGTTTGCTAATCCGACGATTGAGGAGCTTGCCAAAGAGCTTGAGCATAAAATGGGGGCGAGTCCATGTAACACAGAAGAGCAGCATAAGATCACAAAAGCTGTGTACGGAAACACTCTCCCAATGTCTAACGCACAAAAGCGTCAATGGTACCTATACCAATTAAACCCAGAAAGCCCATACTACAACAACACTGTCAGCCTTCATCTGAAAGGAGAGCAGCTTCAAGTTCATCTGCTTTCACAGGCGGTGCAACTAATTGTGGATCGACATGAAATACTGCGAACCCGATTTGCTTTACAGGAGGACGAGGCGGTACAAATTATTGATCCAAAACAGGTAATGGAAGTGCCGTTGGTGGATTTGACTCATCTGCCCCCCAGTGAACGCGGGCATGCAGTACAAGCACACATCCGTCAAGAAGCGACTACACCGTTTCACTTAGAAAAGGATCAACTTATTCGTGCTGCGTTGATTCGGGCCGGAGACGATGATCATGTCATGGTGGTCTCGATTCATCATATTGTCTCTGATGGTTGGTCTGTAGGAGTATTCATTGAGGAATTAGCTAATGCCTATGACCAGATGAGAGCTGGAAAACGCGTAGAATTGCCAGAATTGCCGATTCAATATGCAGATTATACACTATGGCAGCAAAACCTGCTCTCAGATGAACGGATCGTCCATCAATTAAACTATTGGAAAAATAAGCTTGAGGATGCAACTGAATTACAACTGCCGACTGATTATCCGCGTCCCGTTCATCCAAAACGTGTGGGTAAAACGATTGAACGTAATTTCAGTTCACATCTACGAAAAAAACTGGAGAAGTTGAGTCAACAAGAGGGCGCAACACTGTACATGACCCTGTTATCCTCCTTTTTAACCCTGCTGTCCCGTTATTCTGGTCAGCGCGATGTTATTGTCTCATCCGTTACTGCTAACCGGAATCAAGTGGAGATCGAGCGTTTGATAGGATTTTTCGTGAATACTTTGGCTATTCGTGCAGATATCGATATGACAGAAAGCTTTGCTGATCTTTTGCAAAAAGTAAAAGCAGCTACACTGGAAGCGTTCGATAATCAGGACGTTCCGTTTGAGATGGTAGTAGACGAGCTTTCTCTTGAACGTAGGCCACATCTTCATCCTCTTTCTCAAGTGTTGTTTATTGTTCAAAATGCCAAAATGCGTGCGATTGACCTGGCAGATGCTACGATGACGATGCATATCGAGAACAGCGAAACGTCTAAGTTTGATATTACCGTTCAGGTCTTTGAAGCGGGAGAAGACTTACAGGTTATGCTTGAATATGATACGGAGCTGTACCGCGATGATACGATTGAACGAATGCTGTCACACTTTGAACGGCTTCTTGCAGCAATAAGTGAAGATGTAGCTCAGCCTCTTTCTCAAGTAACGTTCCTCTCTGACGCAGACATCCATCTGCTCTCGGCATTTAATCAAACAGAGATGGATTATCCACGAGACCTGACGTTGCAACAACAATTTGAACAGCAGGTAGATCGCAGCCCAGATGCTGTGGCGGCTGTCGAAGGGAACGGACTTCAGACGATCACCTATAAGGAACTGAACAGACGTGCAAACCAACTGGCCGTTCACTTAAGAACAAGCGGGGTCAAAGCAAATCAGGTTATAGGGCTTATGGCAGATCGTTCCATTAAGATGTTAACCGGTTTACTAGCTATTCTCAAGGCGGGAGGAGCCTTCCTGCCAATTGATCCGGCGCTACCGAAAGAGCGAATCAGCTACATGCTAGAAAACAGTGGAAGTACCCTGTTACTAACAGATCGTGATAGGGCAGATCTGCCCTTCAATGGCGACGTGATCAAGCTAGATGACACCACATACCAGCATAACACTACAGATAATCTAGCTTGTATCAACACTTCGTCCGATTTGTTGTATGCCATATACACGTCTGGTACAACGGGTCATCCAAAAGGAATTATGCTTACACATCGCAATTTATCCAATATTGTTCATTTTGAATATAACCGAACCACGCTTGATTTTAGACGAGTTTTGCAGTTTACCACTATGAGCTTTGACGTGTGCTATCAGGAAATTTTCTCAACGCTGTTGGCGGGTGGGGAGCTTCATATCATCGGAAATGATGACAAGCGCGATATCCTTAAGCTATTAGCATTTATTGAAGAATACAGGTTGGAGACAGCATTTCTGCCGACCTCATTGTTAAAATTCATTATCAATGAATCGTATTATGTGGAAAAATTACCGAAAACGCTGAAACATTTGGTCGTTGCAGGCGAGCAGCTAGTCCTGCCAGAATCGTTCATCACCTATCTTCATCAGCATGATATCCAGTTGCACAATCATTATGGACCGTCAGAAACGCACGTCATTACCAGCCTAACGATGAAGGCACAAGAGTCAATCATGGGGATTCCACCGATTGGACGCCCACTAGCCAATACACGAATTTTCATCGTTAGTGAAGAAATGCAGCTGCAACCTGTTGGTGTACCGGGGGAACTTTGTGTCTCAGGTGACACTGTTGGACTAGGATATCTCAACCGTAAAGAAGTAACTGCCGAAAAATTTGTGATAAATCCGTTTGCGCCAGATGAGATTATGTATCGCACAGGTGACATAGCCCGATGGTTACCAGACGGCACGATCGAATACTTAGGGCGTATTGACCATCAAGTAAAAATCCGGGGCTATCGAATTGAGCCGGGAGAGATCGAAATTCAATTGTTGAACCATCTGATGATTAGCAAAGCATTTGTCATGGTGTATCAAAATGGGCCAAATGTCAGTCTGTGTGGGTACTATGTGGCGGAGGAAGCCTTGTCACCAGAGGCTGTCCATAGCTATTTAGCTGAATCATTACCTGACTATATGGTGCCAGCTTACCTGATCCCACTGAATGACTTGCCACTCAATCACAATGGCAAAATTGACCGTCGCGCTCTGCCGATTCCCGACTCGTCTATGACAATGGAAGAGTATGTAGATCCGAGTAATGGGACAGAGGAAACATTGGCCGAGATTTGGTCGGAGGTTTTAGGAGTCGAGAATGTGAGTGTGACCAGCAATTTCTTCAAAATAGGAGGTCATTCTCTCAAAGCAACAATGCTGGTAGCACGGATTCATAAGCATTTTGGCATCGAATTCCCGCTCAAAGAAGTTTTTCACAAACCGACGATTCAACAGATGGCAGGCTATATCGAACAAGCTGTTGTTCGATCCTTTACTACGATAGAGTCTGCGCCAGCAATGACTCACTATCCTGTTACATCCGCACAAAAACGTCTCTATGTCATTAGTCAGTTTGATGGTGTTAAGACAGGGTATAACATGCCAGTCATCGCAGAATTACGCGGCAACTTGGATAAAGAACGCCTGCGACAAGCTCTTGAAGCTGTTGTTCTTCGCCATGACACGCTCCGTACCAGCTATGAAATGATGGATGGCGTACTCGTACAACGGATTCATGAGAGTGCTGATGTATCTTTGGAGATTGTACAGCTTCAGACCACTGAAGCCGCGTCTTCTGCTGATAGACAGATACACGACTTGATTAGCAATGCGATACGACCGTTTCACTTGCGTGTAGCTCCACAACTGCGAGCCGCCCTGATTGAACTAGCTCCAGAGCATGCTATCCTCGTGGTAGATATGCACCACATCTCCGCAGACGGGGTGTCGTTGAATATTTTTATGAACGATCTTGGGGCGTACTACCAAGGTGAGTCACTGCCGCCGCTTCACATACAATACAAGGATTATGCTGTTTGGAAGCAATCTTACCTTGGCAGTGAAGAGAATCAACAGCATGAGGCATATTGGCTCGACATATTTACGAACGAGCCATCAGTGCTAGAGCTGCCGACTGATTTCCAGCGACCATCTGTCCAAAGTTTCGAGGGAGATCGTATTTGGATCGATCAGGACGAAGACTGGACCGCAAAACTTAAAGCTTTGGCTACAAGTCTTGATACTACGCTTTATATGCTATTGCTTGCTGCATACAATGTTTTTTTGGCTAAATGGACGAATCAGGAAGATATTACCGTAGGATCACCGATTGCTGGTCGCCCACATGCCGATTTAGAGCAGATAATGGGTATGTTTGTCAACACGCTCGCACTGCGTAATTATCCCAAAGCCAATAAGTCATTCAGTCAGTTCGTTGCAGAAGTAAAGGAACACGTGCTTCAAGCCCACGAATATCAAGATTATCCACTAGAAGAGTTGATCGAAAAGCTGGGCCTACGCCGCGACTTAAGCCGCAACCCGTTATTTGACACGATGTTTACCTTGCAAAACGTGGATATTGATTACAACGTGATGCAAGATGTCCAAGTCAGCGCGTATGATTACCAATACCCGATTTCCAAGTTTGATTTGACCTTATTGTGCGTGGAGAAAGACGGTCGACTCCGTTTTGAGTGGGAATACAGCACAAAGCTGTTTGCTCGCGAGACGATTGTGCGGATGTCTAAACATTTGATCCATCTGTTGGAGCAAATCATGGAACAGCCACAGCTCTCTATCGTCGACATCGAGCTAATAACAGATGCAGAAAAAACACAACTATTGAATGATTTTAACCGTACGGAATGTGAGCATCCGATTGAACAGACGATTCATGCTTTGATCGAAAGGCAAGCGTTCCTAACACCTGATCAGACCGCAGTTGTATTTCGCTCAGAGGCATTGACCTATCAGCAGCTCAATGAGAAAGCGAATCAACTTGCACATACCCTGCGTGAAAAGGGAGCAGGTCCTGAGCAGATCATCGCCATCATGGCGGATCGTTCCTTAGAGATGTTCATCGGTTTACTTGCCATACTAAAGGCAGGAGCTGCATTCATGCCAATTGATCCGGAATACCCTGCTGAACGCATCCAATATATGCTTGACGATAGCCAGGCGAAGCTTTTACTCCATCACACTAATCAAGACGCAAAACTCGGTGCTTACGAAAGGGAGGTCATTCGAATCTCTGATCAGGCTTCCTATCAGAGAGACGTAGCCAACCTTCCAGAGATGACGCAGCCATCTAATTTGGCATATATCATCTACACATCGGGTTCAACAGGGAAGCCAAAGGGTGTTATGATCGAGCATCGTTCACTTGTTAATCTCTGCTTCTGGCATCGGAGTGAGTATGGCATCACTGCCGATGATGCTACGACTAAATACGCCGGATTCGGCTTCGATGCCTCGGTTTGGGAGATATTCCCGTACCTGATTAGTGGAGCGACTATCCATGTAATCGGAGACGAACTTCGGTACGATATTCACAAACTTAATGAGTACTATGAACAAAATCGTATTACGATCAGCTTTTTGCCAACCCAACTATGTGAGACCTTCATGAGTCTTTGTAACCGATCGCTTCGTTATCTACTAACGGGTGGCGATAAGCTTAGAACCTATGAACCGCAAAGCTATCAGCTTGTAAACAACTATGGGCCAACTGAAAATACGGTCGTTGCCACCAATTGCTTCATCACAGAGGTAGGCAGTAGCATTCCAATTGGTAAGCCGATCCACAACGTCAAGGCATATGTGCTTAATTCTTACAATCAGCTTCAGCCAATCGGTGTGCCAGGCGAGTTATGTGTATCAGGGACTAATTTAGCACGCGGCTACTGGAATAAGCAGGAGATGACCGATGAAAAGTTTGTTGACAATCCGTTTGCTACGGCCGAGCGTATGTATCGCACAGGCGATCTAGTGCGTTGGCTTCCAAACGGTAATCTCGAATATGTAGGCCGAATGGATGCCCAAGTAAAAATCCGTGGACACCGAATTGAACTGGGCGAAATTGAAACAACACTCATGCAGCATCCATCTGTCAAGGAGGTTGCTGTCGTCGCTTGGCAAGATAGTAACAGTAGCATGTTAGCGGCATACTTTACGGTTGATTCGGTGGTAACTACGAATGAATTGCGCAAATGGCTTGCTCAATCACTCCCGGATTACATGGTGCCAGCCTATTTTATTGAGGTAGAGCGACTACCGCTGACCGCTAACGGCAAGGTAGATCGAAAGGCATTGCCTCCTGTTGAGAAATCCGCTGAGGTCGCTATCTCCTATAAAGCACCGCAAAACGAGACAGATGCTATACTCGCTACGATCTGGCAAGAAGTATTAGGAGAAGAACGAATCGGTATCCAAAGCAACTTCTATGATCTGGGAGGCGACTCGATCAAGGCTATCCAAGTGATTGCCTTGCTGAACAAGCATCAATTGAAAGTGGAGATTAAAGACATCTTCATGAACCCAACCATTGAGGAACTCAGCATGTATGTCAAACCGCTAGAGGCCAAGGCTGATCAGGGCATGATTACCGGGGCGGTGGAATTAACACCAATTCAACGATGGTTCTTCGCCCAGAATTTTATTGATTTTCAACATTGGAACCAAGCAATGATGGTCTATCGTCGTGAAGGTTTTGACGAACAAGCTCTTTGTCGTGTCTTGCACGAACTGGTGTTACACCATGATGCTCTGCGTATGTCCTATGAAATATCCGAGCTTCACATCAAGCAAGTTAACCGTGGGGAAGAAGAGCGTCTGTATGGCTTTGAGGTGATTGACCTATGTCATCTGAGTGCTGGGAAGGAGCTTGATTCAGCCATCCATACCGAGGCTTCCCGCATTCAACAAAGTCTCGATCTGACTTGTGGGCCGCTTATCCATGCTGGCTTATTCCATACGGCGGAAGGTGACCATCTATTGCTGGCGATCCATCACCTAGTAGTAGATGGTGTCTCGTGGCGCATCCTGCTTGAAGATTTGGCGCGTGGCTACGAACAGGCTCTAGGTGATCAGTTGATCCACTTTGCTGAAAAAACACACTCCTACCAAGACTGGGCCGAGGCGCTTACCAGATACGCCAGCACCCGTATGGGACAAAGAGAAAGGAGCTACTGGCAAGCTGTGCTGCAGACTGCAACCGAACCAATACCAAAGGATGCAACATCGTTATGCAACAGTTGGGCTGAAACAACGGAAGAAACGATCTGGCTGAGTGCAAAAGAAACGGAAGATTTGTTAAAACACGCTCATCACACTTATAACACCGAGATTAACGATATCCTGCTGACTGCACTAGGATTAACACTAAGCGAATGGAGCGGACAGACACAGATTCGCGTTGATTTAGAAGGGCATGGCCGTGAAGAGATTATAGCGGACATCAGCGTCGCACGAACAGTTGGCTGGTTCACTTCCATCTATCCTGTGGTGCTGAAGATGAATTCACCGCAAGACCTAGGTGAGCAAATCAAACAGATGAAAGAATCTCTTCGCCAAATTCCCAACAAAGGCGTTGGCTATGGCATCCTGAATTACCTCGGCGAAACACCGCTTACTGGCAAGCAGGCGGAAGTTAGCTTTAACTACCTTGGTCAATTTGACAACAGTCAACAGGTGGGAATATTCCAAGCATCTGACAAGTCTGTCGGTGAAATGTTCAGTCCAAGAACCGAACGAACCTATTTGCTTGATTTCCTTGGCATGGTAACAGACGGTAGATTAAAGCTTTCTGTCCTGTATAACACCCAGATCCATCAAACAGAAACCATTGCAAGCCTGTTGGCGCGTTTCAAGGAGAACTTGCTGCGTTGTATTTTGCACTGTGTAAGTAAGCAAACCATTGAGTTAACCCCAAGCGACTTTACCTCAAGCGGTTTGAGCTTTGATGACCTAGAAGCAGCGCTGGATCTTTTTAACAGATGAAGTAATTCGATCATCCCCGAAAACCAGCAAAATTACTCTGGCGCACACAGATACGGTCTTGTTGCTGTGTGCGCTGGAGACACTTTTTCTACCAATGGAAAACCTACCAATTATTGGAATGAGGGGTGTATGTATAAGCATGTTTGACAAGCAAAATGTAGAAGATATTTACTTTTTATCTCCCATGCAAGCAGGGATGCTGTTTCATTCCTTAAAAGACGCAGAGCAACATACATACTTTGAACAGCTCGATTTTCCCATACAAGGCGAATTAAGTGTCGAGCTTGTGGAACAGGCAGCCAATCAATTGATTAGTCGTTACAGCATTCTGCGCACTGCTTTACTTTATAAAAATGTAAGCAAGCCATTACAAGTGGTACTCAAACAACGTCCGATCAAGGTGGAGTATCGCGATATACGCCATCTGAATGAAAAGCAGCAGCATGCCTACCTGACTGATCTGAAAAATGCGGATAAAGCGAAGGGTTTTTCCCTGTCAGGCGATCCACTGATTCGATATACCGTCGTACAGAGGGGGGACGAAAGCTGGAATCTGATCTGGAGCTACCATCATATTTTAATGGATGGTTGGTGTTTCGGCATTGTGCTGGATGATTTTTTCAGACTGTATGAACAGGCTCGCACGAATAAGCAGCTTCCAATGGATAGAGTCGTACCCTACAGTCGCTACATCAAATGGTTGGAGCAACAGGATCAAGAAGAGGCGCTTGATTATTGGAAAGTCTGCTTGCAAAACTACGACCAGCAGACCACTTTACCATCACCTTATCCGAATGGTGTCAAAATCGAATCGGGTTACCGCCAAGAGGAACTTTTCTTCAAGTTTGATGAGGCAACTACTACAGAGCTTTCCAAGCTAGCGAAGAAATATCAGGTGACAATCAACCATCTGTTTCAAGCAGTCTGGGGCATTTTGTTGCAACGCTACAATAACAATGACGACGTAGTATTCGGTGCGGTAGTAAACGGTCGTCCTTCTGAGATCGAGGGCATTGATAAAATTGTAGGAGTCTGCATCAATACGATTCCAGTCCGTGTTAAGGGTGGGAGTGGGATTACATTTGAACAGCTCGTGCAGGAGATTAAAAACCAAGCTCTCTCCTCAGAGAAATACGCCTATGTGTCTCTCGCTGATATCCAAGCGGTCTCTGACGGTGGGCAGCAAGAAATGTTTGACAATATCATTGTTTTTCAGAATTACCCGCTTAAATCAGAATTAGGACACTACGGCAGTGGTCGCGACTTAGGCTTTACACTTGGGAAGCTAGAGGCGTTTGAACAAACCAACTACGGGATCAACGTGATTGTCGTACCTGGTAAACAATTGACACTTACATTCAATTACAACGCCAATAAATATACGAACGAGTTTATCCACCGGATCGGACGGCATCTTCAAGTGATTATTCAACAGATCACACACAACCCAGAGATTTCTGCTCAAAAGATCAATATCGTTACGGAAGACGATGTAAACACGCTGGCAAGATGTAACGAAACTACAGCCGATTATCCACTAAACAAAACGATTCATCAATTGTTCGAGGAACAGGCGGCTCGGACAACTGATCAGGTGGCTGTGGTTCATGACGGGGAGTCGATCACCTATGCGGAGCTGAACCGTAGAGCGAATCAACTGGCTCATTGCTTGCGTGATCGCGGGATACAACCATCCGAGATCATTGGCATTATGGCGGAACGTTCGATTCCAATGGTGATTGGTTTGCTTGCTATTTTAAAAGCAGGAGGAGCCTATCTACCAATCGACCCTGAATATCCATCGGAACGGATTACCTATATGTTGAAGGACAGTGGAGCGCGCCTACTGTTAACTGACAAAAAGTCAGAGGTTGAGCAGATATGTAGCGGTGAGGTGCTACAGCTTTCCGAAATACCGGAATCAGACAATCATAGTAACCAAAATCCAGAGCGCATAAATACCTCACAGGATATTTTGTATGCCATTTATACTTCAGGGACAACGGGAAAGCCAAAATGTACTCTGGTCAAGCATCGCAATCTTGTGAACCTGATCAGCTTTGAATACGCGAGCACCTCACTTACATTCGATCGAGTGATGCAATTTACAACGATTAGTTTCGATGTTTGTGCGCAGGAGATTTTTTCAACTTTGCTCAGAGGTGGAGAGCTGCACATTATCGCTAGTGATGAAAAACGAGATGTGCTTCGTCTGCTTCAGTTTGTGGAGAAACATCAGATTGAAACGGCTTTTTTACCGACGGCACTAGTTAAATTCATCATCGCAGAGCCGCTTTATGTGGAAAAAATGCCTGTGAGTCTCAAGCATATCGTCACAGCAGGCGAGCAATTGGTGATTCCAGCTTCGTTCATAGATTATCTTCAAAAGCATGAGCTTCAACTGCACAATCACTACGGTCCGTCTGAAACGCATGTCGTCACCACACTGACCATGAAAGCAGGGGACAGTCTTTTAGAGCTTGTACCAATTGGTCGTCCGATCGCAAATACCCAAATCTACATCTTGAATCGCTTCAATCAATTGCAACCAGTGGGGATTCGTGGAGAAATCTATATCGCTGGCGAGAATGTGGGAGCAGGATATCTAAACCAGCCAGAGCTAACGTCAGAGAGGTTCGTCGATGACCCATTCCGTCCAGGTTATAAGATGTATCGCACTGGTGACGTGGGGAGATATCTAGCAGATGGCATGATTGAGTTTCAGGGACGGATTGACCATCAGGTAAAAATACGTGGCTACCGAATCGAACTAGGTGAGATTGAGGCGCAATTACTTAACCATCGTGCGGTACAAAAAGGATTCGTCACTGTTTATGAACAGGGGGGTACCCCAGGTTTGTGCGCATACTATGTTCCAGCCGAGCCAATTACGCAGGAGGAGCTTCGCAGTGATTTGGGACAAATCCTTCCTGATTATATGATTCCTTCGGCGTTGATTGAACTAGAAGATATGCCGCTCACACCAAACAATAAGATTGATCGTCGTGCTTTGCCTAAGCCAGACATGCAATCAGGGCGTATCTATGTAGCTCCTTCTAATCCTACAGAAGAGGCTTTGACAGTGATTTGGTCGGAAATTCTGGGGGTACCACGGCTAGGGGTGACCGATCATTTCTTTGACTTGGGCGGTCATTCGCTTAAGGCAACCATGCTGGTATCGCGTATGTATAAGCAGTTCAATGTCGATGTGCCGCTCAAGGTAATTTTCCAGCGTCCTACCGTACGTGAACTGGCTGCTTATGTTACTCAAAAGGAGGTGGGGAATTACCTATCGATTCAGCAAGCAGCGCCGACTGAGGATAATGAGTATACAGCCACACCTGCACAAAAACGGATATTTGTCATCAGTCAGTTCGAAGGTGTGGAGACCAGCTATAACATGCCGATGATGATTGATATCGAGGGAGAGATAGACCTTACCCGTCTGCGTGATGCATTAGATGAGATGACTCGCCGACATGAAGCATTGCGCACCTCTTTTGCTATGAAAAAGGATCATCTGGTACAACGCATCCAGCTAAACGCAGAAATTCCGCTGATAGTGAAGGAAGCGATGGAAGAAAATGTGGCTGATGTGATCACATCGTTGATCCGGCCGTTTGATCTAGGACTTGCACCACTGGCACGGGCTGCACTAGTACGATTAAATGCGAGACGCTCTGTTCTCCTAATCGACCTGCATCACATAATTGCAGATGGTGTTTCTATTCATTTGTTTTTCCAAGAATTAGGGAAGCTGTATAGCGGTCAAGACCTGCCAATGCCCCACCTTCAGTATAAGGATTACGCTGTTTGGCAACAAGAACGGCTGAGCGATCGTGAAGCCCGTAAGCAGGCATCTTTCTGGCAAGAACAATTTAAAGGTGAGTTACCAGTGCTCCAAATCCCGACTGACTACCCGCGACCGGCTATGCAAAGCTTTGAAGGTGACCGTATTGGTTTTGAAATAGATACCGATTTGACAAACAAACTTAAAGAGTTATCAGCACAAAATGGTTCTACGCTGTTCATGACCCTTTTGGCTGCCTACAATGTATTACTTGCCAAATATACGGGTCAGCATGATATGATCGTCGGTTCAGCTATCGCCGGTCGACAACATGCCGATCTGGAGTCGATTATCGGGATGTTTGTCAATACGATCCCACTTCGGAATAAGCCAAACGCAGATAAAACGTTTCGGATGTTCCTACATGAGGTCAAGGAGAATCTGCTTAAAGCCTACGAGCATCAGGATTATCCGCTCGAATTATTGCTAGAACAACTTGGATTACGCCGTGACCTAAGTCGCAATCCGTTGTTTGACACCATGTTTACCTTGCAAAATATCGAGCTGGGATTCGATGGGTTCACGGGATTAAAAACCAAACCGTATACATATAACTATCAAGTTGCCAAGTTCGACCTTACTCTGCAAGGGCGAGAGATGAACGATAAGCTGGTATTTGATTGGGAATATGCCACTAAGCTTTTTAAGCGTGAGACTCTTCAGAGGATGGCGAAGCATTATGTCCATATCCTCGCCCAAGTGGCAGAAAAGGTTGATCTATCAATCGAACAGATTGAGTTAGTGACAGATGCGGAAAAAGAGCAACTGCTCGATGGATTTAATCGGACAAGTCGTGATCATGAGCTGAACCAAACTATCCATGCATTAATTGAAGCGCAAATGCAAAAACACCCAGAACAGACTGCGGTGGTATATCAGGAACAACGCCTAAGCTACGGTGAATTGAATCATCGAGCTAACAATCTAGCCGCTTTTCTTCAGAAAAAAGGAGTGGGGGCTGAAAGCATCGTAGCAATTATGGCTGATCCGTC
This sequence comes from Brevibacillus sp. SKDU10, assembly GCF_001645205.1. Taxonomy (NCBI): domain Bacteria; kingdom Bacillati; phylum Bacillota; class Bacilli; order Caryophanales; family Paenibacillaceae; genus Brevibacillus; species Brevibacillus sp. SKDU10. The sequence goes on from NZ_LSSO01000171.1 coordinate 17,250, forward strand.
TTTGGAAATGATCGTTGGTGTCCTCGCTATCCTTAAAGCGGGAGGAGCCTTCTTGCCTATTGACCCTACGTATCCGAGCGATCGTGTGCAGTACATGTTATCTGACAGCAGCACGAAATGGATGCTGACCAACTGTGGTACGAATCTGGAGGCCCTTGACTTTGCTGGAGATATACTTGACCTGACTAATGCAGAGCTATATCCAGAAGGGCAAGCATTGCAGCCTACAGAAACCAACGAAAATCATCTTGCCTATGTCATCTATACGTCTGGTTCTACGGGACAACCAAAAGGGGTTATGGTGGAGCATCGTTCTCTCGTTAATCTGACTTTATGGCACCAATGTGAATATCAGCTTTCAGCGAACGATATCACTACTAAATATGCAGGCTTTGGCTTTGATGCATCCGTATGGGAAATTTTCCCCACATTAGTTGCGGGAGCATCGTTGCACGTACTAAGTCCTGATATCCGTCTCAGTATTGATCAGATGAACGAATATTTCGAAAAAAATCGCATAACAGTAAGCTTTTTGCCAACACAGATATGCGAAGCGTTCATGAATTTGCCTGAATCAAACCAATCACTTCGTTTGTTGCTGACTGGTGGTGACAAGCTCAAATCGTATACCCCTCAGCGTTACCAGTTGGTCAACAATTATGGCCCGACAGAAAATACAGTTGTTACAACTCGATATCGTATCGAGTCAGAGATGCCACACATACCAATCGGTCAGCCGATTCACAATGTCCGAGTCTATGTACTAAACCAAGCATCGCAGCTTCAGCCAATAGGTGTGCCAGGAGAGTTATGTGTGGCAGGGGACAGCTTGGCGCGTGGCTACTTGAACCGTCCTGACCTGACTGCTGAAAAATTCGTTGCTGATCCGTTTGAGCCTGGCGGACGTATGTATCGCACCGGGGATTTGGTCTCATGGAGCGAAGACGGTAATCTGATCTATCTGGGCCGCATAGATCAACAGGTAAAAGTAAGAGGTTATCGCGTGGAATTGGGTGAGATTGAAGCCCAACTCTTAACCTATCCAGAAATTACTGCCTCAGCGGTTACTATACACAACGACATGATTTGTGCTTACTATATCGCATCTAAGTCGATTGGCACGGATGAACTGCGCCAACATCTGGCTCGCATTTTGCCGGATTATATGATTCCCAGCCACTTTGCCGTCATGGAAAAATTTGCATTAACTGCAAATGGCAAGGTTGATTACAAGGCTTTACCGAAGCCGGATGCTACAATGCTTGCTCAAACCGAATATATTGCGGCTACCACCAGCATCGAAGAAACACTGGCAAACATCTGGGCCGATGTACTAAGCGTTGAGCGTGTCGGGGTGAAGGATAACTTCTTTGACCTTGGTGGTGACTCGATCAAGGCAATTCAGATTGTGGCTCGTCTGAACAGTCAAAACCTTAAACTGACAATCCGAGATTTGTTCCAAAATCCGACAATTCAGCAGGTGACACCCTATATCAGTGCTACCAGCATCGTAATTGAGCAAGGAGCAGTTGAGGGTGAAGTCAGATTGACGCCAATTCAAAGGTGGTTCTTTACTCAAGATTTCACTGATGCACATCATTGGAATCAGGCGATGATGTTAACTCATCCAGCGGGCATAGACGAAGCAGCTCTGCGCCAAGCCCTGCAAAAACTGGTGGAACATCATGATGCATTGCGGATGGTGTATATAACCAAGGAAGATGCTGCCGCTGAGGTTTGTCAGATAAATCGAAGCAACACAGGAGAGCTGTTTACTCTAGAAGTACTTGATTTGTTTGATGAATCGGACGTGAGGGAACGCCTCGAGCGAGAGGGAACGCGTATTCAATCTGGCATTAATTTGCAGGAGGGGCAGCTCGTCCAAGCAGGTCTTTTCCTTACGAAACAAGCTGACTATTTGATGATCGCGATTCATCACCTTGTGGTTGATGGTGTATCCTGGCGCATTATCCTCGAGGATTTGGAAAATGCCTATCAACAAGCCCTTTCCAAGCAACCAATCATCCTACCGCAGAAGACGCATTCCTATCAACATTGGGCACACGAGTTGGCGGATTATGCTTCAGGAAAAACAGTGCATAAGGAACTAGATTATTGGGTTCAGCTAGAAAAGAGCAAGGTGGCAAGTATTCCGGCAGATGACATAGCTGGTGGGAATACTTGGGGCGACATGCAGGTGATCACATCCACACTATCCAAAGATGCGACAAAGAACCTGCTCACGAGCGTTCATCATGCATATCAGACCGAAATAAATGATCTGCTCTTGACCGCATTGGGATTGGCCTTGCATGAGTGGACTGGTGAGAAATGTTTTGCCGTCGAGCTAGAAGGTCACGGTCGCGAGGATATCATCCATACTGTCGACATTAGCCGTACCGTCGGATGGTTTACCAGTATGTATCCGTTTGTGCTAGATATGTCCTCTATTTCAGATCTATCCTATCAAATTAAGATGATCAAAGAATCCATTCGTCAAATTCCGAATAAGGGGATCGGCTACGGAATTTTACGGTACATGAACAATTCGCTGGAAAAAGAGGCTCTAACCATGATCAAGCCTGAAATCAGCTTCAACTATCTGGGACAATTCGGCCATGGAAAATCCTCAACAGGTTTCCAACGAGCTGAGATGCCGACGGGTTCCTTGTTTAGCCCGTCAAGTAACCGTAGCAATTTGATCGACATTACGGGCAGTGTTGCAGACGACCAATTAACCCTGCACTGGATGTATAGCTCCCAGCAATACAATTCAGCCACGGTTGAACGCCTTGCTGAGGTGTACCGTTCCCAATTGATTCGCTGCATCGACCACTGTCTTACTAAAGAAGGTACCGATCTGACCCCAAGTGATGTAGGCTACAACAAGCTTTCTATCGACAAGCTTAATAAAATCTCAGGGAAACTCAAATCTATCAAAATCTAAGGAGAGGTAGTAAACCAAATGGGAGAACATGCAGAGATTAAGCTAATCCAACGGCTGTCCCCTCTCCAGGAAGGGATGCTATTTCATCACATACTGGATCGTAAGCACAGCGCTTACTTTGAGCAGATGCGTTTCAAGCTGGAAGGGCCGCTGAATCTTGAGGCCCTCCAAAAAAGTCTCAACCTGCTTATTGATCGTTACGATATTCTGCGTACGGTTTTCATGTACGAGGATTTGGAGGAACCGATCCAGATTGTTTTGAAGCAGCGTAGTACGACCATACATTATAAGGACATCTCGTCTCTTCCCGATGCAGAAAAAAGTAACCAAGTGGAAGCTTTCTGCCAGCAGGACAAAGCAAAAGGATTCGATTTGACCAGTGACTTGCTCACTCGTATGGCTGTACTCAAGACAGGGGAGGCTACCTATCAAGTCATCTGGAGCTATCATCATATCTTAATGGATGGCTGGTGCTTTGGAATCATTCTTGGAGATTTTTTCGAGTTCTATAAGCAGGTGAGTAACAACCTTCCTCTTAAATTAGATGCTGTGGTGCCGTACAGTCACTATATTCAATGGCTGGAAAAACAGGATCGAGAAGAGGCATTGGCCTACTGGAAACATTATCTCTTAGGCTACGAGGAACGGGTAAGCGTACCGGCTCAGCTATCAGCATCTCCATCAGAGAATGGCTATCAACCGCAGGAATATCTCGTGACCTTATCGACAGAGCTCACTGCTAAGCTGACCAGACTTGCACGCCATTATCAGGTTACGATGAACCATGTATTTCAGGCAGTGTGGAGCATCCTGCTTCAACGCTATAACAACACTGATGATGTTGTGTTCGGCGCAGTTGTTTCCGGCCGTCCATCTGATATCCCGGATGTGGAGAGAATTGTAGGGCTGTTTATCAACTCGATCCCAGTTCGCGTTAAGATACAAGACGGATTGACCTTTGAGGGCCTGCTTCAACAGGTAAAAAGTGGGGCACTTCATAGTGAAGCATATGACTATGTGTCGCTTGCCGATATCCAACAGCAGTCTAGTCTTCAGCAGAATCTGTTTGACCATCTGCTGGCGTACCAAAACTATCCATCACGAATCAGTACGGACGAATTGGAGCAGCAAATTGGTCTTCACATATCGAATATCGAGGTATTTGAGCAAACCAACTACGATTTTAATATCCTAGCCGCCCAATCCGACGACCAAATGCTAATTAAGTTTATTTATAACGGGCAAAGATTTACGTCAGATTTTATTCAAGGTATAAGCGGACATCTGATTAAGGTGATCGAGCAGATATCAGATGATGCTGGAATTGTAGTCAATCAGCTCGAAATCGTCACCGATGAGGAAAAACAGCGGCTACTCAACCAATTTAACCAAGAACAATGCCATAAACCATACACTCAAAGCATTGCCGAGGTATTCGAATCCTGGGCAGAATGTCAAAAAGATAGCATCGCCATCGTGTTCGGAGACGATCAATTAACTTATAAGCAATTAAATGAGAAAGCCAATCAGTTGGCCCGCCATCTGCAAGCGAAGGGAATTCGGGAAGAGCGTACGGTTGCTTTGGTATTAGACCGCTCCATTGAGATGATTGTGGCCATGCTGGCCATACTCAAGGCAGGAGGAGCCTATCTACCCATTGACCCTCAGTTTCCGGCTGAGCGCATCGGATTCCTGCTAAAGGATGCTGATGTTCAACTTGTATTGACCCAAGCACAGTTAATGAATTTGTATCCATGGCGGGTCGAAGCCATTCCTGTTGATGACAGCTCCCTCTACCAGGGTGATGCGAGCAACCTGCCGCCTCAGAGCGACGGACAAACTCTTGCGTTCATTCAATATACTTCCGGCTCAACAGGCAATCCAAAAGGGAATCTGACTACTCATGCCAACGTGTTAAGGACTGTGGTTAAGCCTAATTATGTCAATATCCGTGAACAAGACCGGATTTTGCAGTTGTCGAACTATATTTTTGACGGCTCTATCTTTGATATTTATGGAGCATTGCTCAATGGCGCTAGATTGGTGCTGATTAAACGTGAAGAGATGCTCGACATTACTCAACTGGCCCGGGTAATCACTAAGAATGGCGTCACCATGACACTGATGACAACGGCTTTATTCAATGCGGTGGTTGACGCAGACTTACGCTGTTTAGCTCCGTTGCACAAGATTTTATTTGGTGGGGAGAAGGTCTCGGTTCACCACGTCCGTAAAGCGATGCGTTATCTTGGTCCGAACCGACTTATTCATCTATACGGTCCGTCGGAAAATACCGTCTATTCGACATATTATTCGGTTGAACAGGTTTCAGCAGATGCATACACAATTCCTATCGGCAAACCAGTCAACCAAACTCAACTTTTTGTCCTTGATCAAAAGCAAAATCTCCAGCCAATCGGTGTTCCAGGAGAGCTGTGCATCGGAGGGGGAGGCTTAGTACGAGGTTATTTAGATCGCGATGAGCTGACCGAAGAAAAATTCATTCCACATCCCTTCCTACCTGGTGAGCGTATCTACCGTACTGGTGACGTAGTTAAGTGGCTTTCGGATGGAAACCTAGAATACGTCTCTCGTCTCGATCATTTAGTGAAAATCCGCGGTTATCGTATTGAGCCCGGCGAGGTTACTCATGTTTTGTTGCAACATCCAAAGGTGCAGGATGCTATTGTGGTTGATCGCAAAGACTCTAGCGGACTTGTCTGCCTCGTCGCATATTACGTAGGCAACGGGGTTGACCCAGATGAACTCCGACAGGCACTTGGCCAAAGCTTACCAGACTATATGATTCCAGGCTACTTTGTTGGAATGGAAAAACTTCCACTTACACCAAACGGAAAGGTTGATCGCAACCAGCTTCCTGAGATTAGTGAACAACTCCAACAGGCCTCCGAATATATCGCACCGTCAGACGAGCTGGAGACTGTCCTTGCCCAAATCTGGGAAGAAGTGCTGGGGCAGTCGAGGGTTGGAGTGAAGGACAATTTTTTCAGTATCGGCGGTCATTCAATCAAAGCGACCATGCTTGCATCACGCATCGGTATGCAGCTAGAAATTGATTTTCCGCTCAAGGCAGTGTTTCAATGTCCGACGATTCGCGGAATGGCTGATTTTATCCGCAATGCTACAGCGTGCGAATATACAGCAATCGAAAAGGTTGACCATAAAAAATATTATGTTACTACTTCTGCACAAAAACGCCTTTATGTTATCCAACAGTTCGAAGGAGCGGGGACCAGCTACAACATGCCTTTGATGCTCTCTATTCAGGGATCTCTCGATATACAGCGTACATGCTCTGTATGGAGAAGCTTGGTGGATCGTCATGAATCGCTACGAACCTCTTTTGCATTGGTAGATGGTGTTCTAATGCAACAGGTACATGAAAATTTGGAAGTGCCCTTCGAGGTGAGGGAAGAACCAGAGGCGAGCGAAGCAGAATTGAATAAGATTATCGAACAATTCATTCAACCATTTGATTTGAGCCAAGAGCCACTTGTACGCGGCCTAATCATCCGTGTTAGCGACACACGCTTTGTTCTAGTTGTGGATATGCATCACATCATCTCTGACGGTGTATCCATGAAGCTTTTGATTGAAGAGTTTAACCAGCTCTACCGTGGAGAAGAATTACCAGAGCTGCGTATTCAATACAAGGATTATGCTTCCTGGCTGCAGTCTCGGATGCAAGGCGGAGAGGCTGCGCGACAGGAAGAGTTTTGGCTACATACCTTTTCAGGTGAGTTACCAGTGCTTGATATGCCTACAGACTATGCGCGTGGTTCTGTTCAACAGTTTAAGGGGGATCGATATACCTTTACCTTGGATGAGAAGCAGACAGCGATGATTAACCGTTTCTGCGAGCGCAATCAGGTGACATTATTTATGACTCTGATCGCGGCGTATAATGTGTTGCTTTCTAAATATACCGGTCAGGAAGATATTATAGTCGGCTCACCTATCGCTGGGCGTCAACATGCTGAGCTGGAGCCGTTGGTTGGGATGTTCGTCAACACCTTGGCACTGCGTAACAAACCGACTGCTACCAAGAGCTTCCGGGAGTTTCTGACCGAAGTAAAAGAGAACCTGCTAAATGCCTATGAGCATCAGGATTACCCACTTGAGGAACTGATAGACAAGCTTAGCCTGCGTCGGGACCTTAGCCGTAATCCATTGTTTGACATGACATTTGCCGTACAAAATATAACGTTTACCGATCAAAATCTGCCGGCTTTAACAATCGACAACTACGCCTATCCATACAAGGTAGCGAAGTTTGATATGACAGTTCAGGTCGCAGAAATGGATGGCAGACTAATGTTTGATTGGGAGTACAGTACCTCTCTTTATCAACGAGAAACCATCGAGCGTATGGCGGGGCATTTGATTCAAATCATTAGCGCAGTGGTATTAGACTCGGATCAATTGCTTGCTCAGATTGACATGGTAACGACAGAGGAGAAAAAACAATTACTCACTACTTTTAACGATACGCAAGTGGATTACCCTGTTCATCAACTAGTGCATGAGCTGATCGAACACCATGCTGCAAAACGCCCAAATCACATTGCACTCATAGATGATTGGCAACAATTGACCTACCAGCAGTTAAACGAAAAAGCGAATCAATTAGCCCGCAAGCTGCGATCCAAAGGCGTTGGTTCGGAAAGCATCGTAGCCATCATCGCAGACCATTCGGTGGAAATGGCGATTGCTGTACTAGCAGTGCTCAAAGCCGGTGGTGCATTCCTGCCGATTGCTCCGGATTATCCTGTTGAGCGGATGGACTATATGCTTAAAGAGGCAGGTAGTAAGTGGCTGTTGATCCATACCAAATTACCAATCTCATTGGCTTTTGACGGAGAAATTTTGCTTCTCTCCGATGCTTCCTTGTATCAGGGTGAGACCGATAATGTAGAGCCGGTCAATACCTCCAGTAATTTGGCATATGTCATCTTTACTTCCGGTTCTACGGGGCAGCCAAAAGGTGTGATGATTGAACACCGTTCACTCATTAATCTCTGCTGTGGAGTTAAGGAGAAGTACGAGCTGACCTCGCAAGATCGAATGACCAAATACGCTGGATTCAGTTTCGATGCAACCATTTGGGAGATTTTCCCTTGCCTGACTTCAGGGGCCACTCTTCATCTACTGAGTGACGAGGTGCGCTATGATATCGAGCGTTTGCACCGCTACTATCAACAACATCAGATTACGGTGAGTTATCTACCGACCCAAATGTTTGAATTATTCATGGAATGGCCGACACAGAGCCTGCGCATCTTGAACACAGGCGGTGACAAGCTGAATCGCTTTATTCCACAGCCATGCCGTTTTATTAACAACTATGGTCCGACAGAAAATACGATATTAGCGACATCCTATGAAGTGACCAAGGCTCTGCCAAATATTCCGATTGGCAAACCCGCTAATAATGTACGCATACATGTGATAAACCGTCATGGACAGCTTCAACCAATCGGTGTGCCAGGTGAGCTATGCATTTCCGGGGCTGGTTTGGCGCGTGGTTATCTCAATCGGGACGATCTTACTAATACGGCTTTTACCTCTAATCCGTTTGTTGAGGGAGAAAGGATGTACCGTACAGGAGACATCGCCCGCTGGCTCCCAGACGGTAATCTTGAATTTCTCGGCCGTAAAGATCAACAAGTCAAAATTCGCGGCTATCGCATCGAGCTTGGGGAGATAGAAAGTCGTTTGAATGCTTTCGAGACAATTCAGATGGCAGTGGTGGAGCCTAAGGAATTAGAATCCAAAAAAGTCCTATGTGCTTATATCGTCGCAGATGAAGCTCCTGATTACGGTGAACTGCGCAAATACCTTGCCGTACACCTACCGGACTATATGATTCCGACGTTCTACATGACCTTGCCGAAGCTACCGTTGACAACTAATGGTAAAGTCGACCGAAAAGCCTTACCATTGCCCAGCACCGATGAGCACTACGGGAAACAATATGTCGCCCCAACCAACGAAACGCAAGAGCTGCTAGTAAAGATATTTGCTGACGTACTAGGGATTGATGGTATTGGGATTCAGGATAACTTCTTTGAACTCGGCGGTGATTCGATTAACGCAATCCAGATCGTGGCTCGTTTGGGCAATTATCAATTGAGGGCAGACATTAATCAGATTTTCCTGTATCCGACCATCGAAGAGCTCAGTCTCTATGTCAAACAGATGAAAAGTGTAGCGACTCAAGAGGAAATCGTGGGAGAGGTTCCGCTGACACCCATCCAACACTGGTTTTTTGCTCAACAAATGGCTGACCAGCATCACTGGAATCAATCGGTGATGTTGCATGCTCCAACTGGTTTAGAAGTGGAGATTCTTCGGGCTGTCCTGACAGAATTAATCAGTCATCATGACGCATTGAGAATGATCTATTCCATGGAATCAGACGGTCGTGTCATACAGATCAATCGAGGGGTCAAAGAGGCAGGCGAGAAAGCATTCAGCCTTGCAATCATCGACTTACGCAACGAGTACGACTCAGCCGTTTTGACCTCACGAATCGAGGCGGAAGCCACTCGCATCCAAGCGAGTCTCGACTTGACTCAGGGCCCGCTGTTCAAAGCAACCCTATTTCAAACTGCTTGGGGCGATCATCTGTTGCTTACCATCCACCATTTGGTCGTAGACGGTGTATCCTGGCGAATCTTATTAGAAGATTTACAGACTGCCTACGAGCAAGCACAACGAGGAGAAGTGATTCAGCTACCTGCCAAAACGCATTCGTATCAGGATTGGGCACGGGCTCTGAAGGAGTATGCTGACAGTAAAACGATCGCTAAAGAATGGGACTATTGGAAAAAGCTCGAAGCAATCCAGATACAGCCGTTGCCACAAGATCATATGGATGGAACGAATACATGGCAGAGTCTTCAAAGTAAAGTAGCTCATCTGACAAGCGAAGAGACAGATAACCTTCTCAAGCATGCTCCTCAAGCCTATCATACTGAGATTAACGACTTATTGCTCACAGCGCTTGCCCGGACGATTCACGAGTGGACAGGAGAGAGCAACATACTAGTCGATCTTGAAGGGCACGGACGTGAAGATATCATCAAGGAAATCAACATCAGTCGAACGATCGGTTGGTTTACTTCCCTGTATCCTGTCAATCTGACTGTCAGCTCTGAACATGATCTCTCTTATCAAATCAAGGCGACTAAGGAATCTCTCCGATCAGTCCCACAAAAGGGGATTGGGTACGGAATCCTTACCTATCTCGCCGGTTCAGACCAGCGTGAAGACTGCCAACTCACTAGAAAGTCTCAAATTAGCTTCAATTATCTGGGGCAATTCGAGCAGGCGAAAGGAGAAGGACTGTTGCAACCCTCTAACATGCCTAAAGGTCCGCTGTTTTGCCCCAATAGCAATCGCAGTTATCAGTTGGATGTTATCGGGAGTGTAAGTGAGAAACAGCTGCACATTCAAATCCTGTATAGTCAAAAGCATTATCAAGACAGCACAATCGCCAAGCTAGTAGATCGTTACATGCACCATTTACGCTTGATTATCAATCACTGCTTGCAAAAAGAAGGCCCTGATATCACCCCAAGTGACGTAGGTGACGAGGAGCTGACCTTCGAAGAACTGGACGACATTGCTGACTTTATCAATAATCTCTAGTCCACTGCCGTCCTGTTAACAAGGTTTAAAAGGGAATGTGAGCTGTTATGCTCAAAAACGACTTGCGGCTCACATATCTCTTCCTTGTTGCGTTCACTCATACATACCTAGGGAGAAAAAAATAGGGAGTAACGGACATGAAAAATAATCAAATCGAAAAGGTGTACCCTTTATCACCAATGCAGGAGGGAATGCTTTTCCACTCCTTACTTGGTGACACCCAGCATGCTTACTTTGAACAGATGAGGCTGATCATTCAAGGTGACCTCAACGTTAGTTATGTGGAACAAAGCCTAAACCATTTAATCAGCAAATACGATATTTTTCGTACGTTGTTTCTTCACGAAAAGCTACAGCGACCACGCCAAGTTGTGTTAAAAGAACGCAAGACCACTGTTGCCTTTCATAATATTGTAAACCTTTCTTGCGACGAACAAACGGCACATATCGAGGCTTTACTCCAAGCTGATCGAGAAAGAGGATTTGATCTCTCCAAAGATATCCTGATGCGTATAAGCATCATTCAGACCAAAGAAAAGGAGTATCAATTGGTTTGGAGTCATCATCATATCTTGATGGATGGTTGGTGCTTTGGCATTGTCATGCAGGATTTTTTCCGTTTCTACAAAATGCTGGTCATGAATCAGGCTCTAGTCAAGGAAAAGACGACACCCTATAGCAGCTATATTCATTGGTTGCAAAAACAAGATCAGACTGAGGCCATTACCTACTGGGAAAACTACCTCTCTGCTTATGAAAAGCCTGCGGTTATGCCACATCAGTTTGCACATTCTCATGGTTTTGCCTATGGGGAAGTAACCGTTACTGTAGATAAAGAACTAAGCGAGGGAATTCACCGCATCGCCCGCGAGCATCAGACCACGTCAAACAATGTTTTTCAAGCGATCTGGGGTCTTTTGCTCCAGCGTTACAATAACACCTCAGATGTCGTATTTGGTTCGGTTGTCTCAGGCCGACCCTCAGAAATTGAGGGTGTGGAGCAAATTGTCGGCCTATTTATCAATACCGTACCTGTACGGATTAAAAGCGTAAATGAGCAGACATTTAGCCAACTGCTTAATGCGGTGAAGCAGAACTCCTTGGAAGCTAAATCCTATGAATATGTCTCGCTAGCCGATATTCAGTCCCGGTCTGGACTTGGAAGCGATCTGTTTAATCATATTATAGGCTTTCAAAATCATGTAGATAATCAGGGACTATATCAGACTGAATGGGACAAAGAACTGGGTTTTACTGTAGTTAGCGTGGATGCCCATGAGATGACGAACTATGACTTTCATCTCGTTGTAATTCCTGGAGAAATATTCACGATTCGCCTAAGCTACAATGCAAACAAGTATGACCAAGCGTTTATCGAGCGTATAGGTGCACACCTAACAAAACTGATGAAGCAAGTCATTGCAGCACCTCAACAAGCTGTCCATACCTATGGCTTAGTCACAGATGAGGAAAAACAACAGCTTCTTACTACATATAACAGCACAACAGCAGACTTTCCGAGCGAAAAAACTTTGCATCAATTGTTTGAGGAACAGGTTGCTCGAACGCCGAATGCCATCGCGATCGCATACAATGACCAGAGTCTGACCTATCAGCAACTAGACGAGCAAGCCAACCAGCTAGCTCGTGTATTGCGAAGACAGGGTGTTGGACCCAATCAATTAATCGGTATTGTAGCAGAACGCTCTATTGAGATGGTTGTAGGACTTTTTGCGATCCTCAAAGCAGGGGGCGCGTATGTACCGATCGATCCGGAATATCCCAAAGAGCGTATCGAGTACATCTTAACTGATAGCCAGATTCAATTGGTTTTGATCCAAGAGCATTTACGTGAAACCATTACTACCACTCTTGGAGAGAGTGTTTCATCCTATAAAATGATGTCGATTACTACTGGTAACGACACTGACAATAGCCCGCTTGAGTCGGTAAATAGACCTTCTGACCTGGCTTATATGATCTACACGTCTGGCACCACCGGTAGACCAAAAGGTGTCATGATTGAACACCGAAATGTGGTTAATACAATCTATTGGCGTAGCCGTGAGTATCAATTTTGTGAGACAGACAGTGTGTTGCAGCTCTTTTCCTTCGCCTTTGACGGTTTCGTCATTAGCTTGTACTCACCACTGATCGCCGGTGCCAAAGCGGTCATTCTACCGACTGAGGATGCTAAAGATCCAGTGGCGATTAAACGTCATATCCTGCGCTGGAACGTAACAAGCTTTATTACCGTACCTGTCATGTACAGTGCAATCATCGATACCATGACCGCTGAAGAGACTCAGTCGTTACGCTTGATCTGCTTGGGGGCAGACAAACTGACAGAGAACGTCATCCGTCAGAGTAAAAACCTTAACGCTCGTATCGAGCTAATTAATGAATACGGTCCAACAGAGAACGCGATCGTTTCTACCTTTTCTCGCAACATGCGAGTAGATAAGCCCATTACGATTGGCGGTCCGATTTCGAATACCCGCGTTTACGTGTTAACTGCTCATGATCAGCTTCAGCCGATTGGAATACCTGGTGAACTGTGTGTTAGTGGTGTAGGTCTTGCTCGTGGCTACCACAATCTTCCTGAACTTACAGCCGAAAAGTTTGTAGCAAGTCCATTTGAGCCAGATGAGCGCATGTATCGTACAGGAGACATTGTCAGTTGGACGGAAGATGGAAAATTACTTTTTCACGGTCGCATCGACAATCAGGTCAAAATACGCGGTCACCGCGTCGAGACTGGGGAAATCGAGACCTTACTACAAAAGCACCCTGCGATAAATGAAGCGGTCATAACTGTACAGGAGATTGCTGACGATGCAGCTCTTTGTGCGTACTACGTGCCGGCTGATGAAGTACGTATCAACGAACTGCGTGATTATATGTCAACAGAGCTGCCAGATTACATGATGCCAGCCTACTTTATAGAACTCCAATCCCTGCCACTTACTGTTAACGGCAAAGTTGATCATAAATCACTCCCGATGCCGGAGAACATTTTTAGTGAAAGTGAATATGTTGCACCGAAGAATCAAACGCAGGAACAACTAGCAAAAATATGGGCCGATGTGCTCGGACTGACACAAGTGGGGATTACTGATAACTTTTTCGAACGGGGTGGCCATTCAATCAAAGCAACGTTACTGGTTGCTAGAATCCATAAACAATTCGGTATCGTGTATCCGCTCCAAGAAGTGTTTAACCGTCCAACCATCGAGAAGATGGCTGCTTACATCACACAGGCCGATAAGGATACCTTACCGCCGCTTATTCCAGCAGAAGCCCGCGATTTTTATCCAGCGACCTCTGCACAGAAACGTCTGTATGTGAGTATCCAATTCGATGGCGCCGAATTAACTTATAATATGCCGTTGATGGTACGTCTTAACGGATTGCTTGACGTCGAATCTCTACAAGAAGCTGTTCGTGCATTGACCCGGCGTCATGAATCGCTTCGTACTTCTTTCGTCACCGTGGAAGATAAGCTGATGCAACAGATTCATAAAGATGTAGAATTGCCGTTTTCTTATATCGAAACCTCCGAGGATTTATTGCAAGAAGAGGTTCATGGATTTATTCAGCCTTTTGACCTAAATCAGGCTCCACTGGCACGAGTCGGACTTTTCCGCATTGGCAAGCAAGAGCATTTGCTCGTACTCGATATGCATCACATCATTTCTGACGGTGTTTCCATGAACATTTTCTTACATGAGCTGACGCAACTCTACGCCCGTGAAGAATTGCCGCCTCTTTCGATTCAATATAAGGACTATGCCGTGTGGCAGCAAGCAATCATGGAAAGTGGTGCGGCAAACGTACAAGAGAAATATTGGCTCGACACCTTTAGCGGTGACATTCCTGTCCTCGAGCTTGCGACTGACTTCCCGCGTCCGACTGTACCGGAATTCGCTGGTTCGCGCATTCAGTTCGAGCTAACCGAAAGTCAAAGTGAGAGTTTGCTGACCTATTGCAACGAACAGGGCAGTACCTTGTATATGACCCTGCTAGCGGCACTTAATGTCCTGCTTCACAAGTACACTGGTCAACATGATATTGTCATCGGAACGCCGATTGCCGGACGTCAGCTAGCTGAACTAGAACATGTGATGGGAATGTTTGTTAATACGCTTGCAATGCGCAACCAGCTTGAGTCTGATGAGACGTTCAGCCAATTCCTAGGTGTAGTCCGAGCTAATAGCCTCAAAGCGTTTGAAAATCAGGACTACCCGCTTGAGACTTTGATTGAAAAGCTGGATGTACAGCGTGATATAAGCCGCAATCCATTATTTGACGTTATGTTCTCCTTACAGAACATTGAGGTTTCCGCGTTTGCGATGGCTAATCTCGAAATGAGTTCCTATGAATTCACGCATGAAATAGCCAAATTCGACATGACAGTGGTAGCGGCGGAACGTGAAGGCAAAATTGTGTTTGACTGGGAATATCGGACCCAACTGTTTTGTCAGGAAACAATAGAGCGGATGATTCAGCATTATCTGAGTATCCTCAATCAAGTGATTGCTGACCCAAACATCAAACTAAGAGACATTGACATGATGACAGATGCTGAAAAAGAACATTTGCTCACAGAGATAAACAACTCATTCAAGATCATCCCGCAGGACGTTACTGCACTGACCTTATTCGAACAAGCAGTGGCTGCGATGCCAGAGCAGATTGCCGTGGTATTTGGTGCACAACAACTGACCTATCGTGAATTAAATGAAAAAGCTAGCCTTTTAGCACAGACCTTGCGAACAAAAGGAGTGGGACAGGAAGATATTGTTGCCATTCTCAGTGACCGTTCCTTGGAAATGATCATCGGATTGATTGCGATCGTTAAGGCGGGAGCAGCCTTTTTGCCAATTGACCCTGAGTATCCAACAGAACGTATCGAATACATGCTATCCGATAGTAAAGCCAAGATCTTGCTTGTTCACCGTAATAGGGACATAGCTGCAGCATCAGGGGAGTGGACTGACATCTGCGAGACTCTGTTGCTTACAGATGACAGACTGTATCAAGCACTGACCGACGAACCGCTTGAAGCGATTGTTCAGCCAGATAGTCTTGCCTATGTCATCTATACATCAGGCTCTACGGGACAACCAAAAGGGGTGATGATCGAGCACCATTCACTTGTCAATCTTTGCTTGTGGCATCAAACGGCCTTCGATCTCACAGCAGCCGATCATACAACCAAATATGCAGGTTTCGGCTTTGATGCTTCGGTTTGGGAAATCTTCCCTACACTGATCACAGGTGCCACTCTGCACATCATTCCTGATGACATCCGTCTCGATGTGGAGTTGCTTAGTCACTATTTTGAAATACACGGAATTACCGTAAGCTTCTTACCGACTCAAATGTGTGAATTATTCCAAGAGCTGGATAACCGCTCATTGCGTGTCCTGTTGACTGGTGGCGACAAGCTAAAGACCTTTATTCCAAGGTCATATCAGCTTATCAACAACTATGGGCCAACTGAAAACACCGTCGTCGCTACATCTACTTTGCTGACTCAGGCATCCAATAATCTGCCTATAGGACGTCCTATTCAGAATGTACAAGCGCTCGTGCTCAGCTCACACGGACAGCTACAACCAATCGGGGTACCAGGCGAACTCTGCATTGGCGGAGCAGGACTTGCGCGTGGCTATCTCAATCGACCGGACCTTACTGCGGAAAAATTCGTCTCACATCCGCTTCTCCCAGAGCAGACCATTTATCGTACCGGAGACTTTGTAAGGATAAGCCAAGATGGACAGCTTGAATACCTTGGGCGGATTGATCAACAGGTAAAAATACGAGGCTATCGCATCGAACTTGGGGAAATTGAGACCAGAATGCTCCAGTATCCCGGGGTGAAAGAAGCTGTTGTGACGGCCTTTGACGCCAATCTTTGTGCCTATTACGTGGCTACAGAGGAGCTGGGTGATGTAGGTCTTCGTCAATACCTGAATAGCCAGTTGCCACCGTTCATGGTTCCAACGTTCTTCATCCAACTCGACAGTCTGCCGCTTACCGCAAATGGAAAAGTAGACCGCCGTGCCTTACCGGAACCAGACAGTGTACACTTACCAGATCGTCCTTTCGAACCGCCGATTAGCGAATTGGAGCAGAGGCTGGCGGATATTTGGGGTAGCGTCTTACAAGTTGAGCGTATCGGCCGTAACGACCATTTCTTCGAGCGTGGGGGACACTCGATTAGAGCGACTACAGTAATCTCTCGCATTCAAAAGGAATTCGGGGTGAAGGTGCCGCTCTCCGCATTCTTTCAAAAACCAACGCTTCAAGAGCTGGCGGACTGCCTAGAGCAAATCCTGCAACAGCAGAAGGAAGAGAACAGCTCAGACGAGTTAACGATCCTACCTGTCGGGCCAAGCGATTATTACCCTGCTTCTTCTGCACAAAAACGTATGTATGTCGTCAACCAGTTCGCTGGTGTAGAAACTGCCTATAACATGCCGCTTGTGCTGGAAATTAACGGTCCGCTTAACATCCCGCGCTTTACAGGTGTGATTGAAAGACTGATCGAACGACACGAAGCGCTCCGCACCTCTTTTGCTGTCGTGGATGGAGAAGTGGTGCAACGAATTCATCCAAGAGTAAAGCTACCCTTTGAACTTATTCAGGCCAGCAAGGAAAAACGCGATGAGATGATTAAGCAGGCGATTGGGCCATTTGATCTAGGGCAGGCACCTCTGATGCGTTCTCGTCTGATTCAACTGGATGAACAGTCCTATGTGGCTGTGATTGACATGCACCATATCATTTCCGACGGTGTCTCGATGAGCCTGTTTATGGACGAATTCAGCAAGCTTTATGCTGGTGAAACATTGCCAGAACTTCAGATTCAGTACAAGGATTATGCCATCTGGCAGCAGCAACGTAACCAGTTACAATCATTTGCTACCAAGGAATCTTACTGGCTAAATCAGTTCGCTGATGAAATTCCGGTGTTGGAGCTTGAAACCGACTATCCACGTTCTGTGGTTAAACAGTTTGCTGGAGAGATACTTCAGACTGAGCTGCCTGCCGAGTGGACAGCCAAACTACACTCGTTCAATCAAAACGAACAGGTCACTCTTTTTATGACCTTACTTGCGCTATATCAAATGTTGCTGGCTAAATATACTGATCAAGAAGATATTTGTGTCGGAACACCGATTGCGGGACGTCCAACTGCCGACGTAGAGCGGGTGATGGGAATGTTCGTTAACACGTTGGCATTGCGTAACCAGCCAGAAGCGGCGAAGAGCTTCCGCCAGTTTATTGCCGAAGTAAGAGAAAGCGTCCTATTAGCCTATGAAAATCAGGATTATCCGCTCGAAGAACTAATTGAAAAGCTTGGACTTGCCCGTGACACGAGCCGTAATCCCCTATTTGATACAATGTTTACCCTGCAAAACCTCGAACTAGCATCTGTTCAGCTTACGGACGTGGCTATTACTGCCCTTCCTTATGAGATGAAGAAGGCCAAGTTCGATCTGACGTTACTCGCCATCGAAACGGACGGCAAGATTTACTTCAACTGGGAATACAGCAGTCACTTATTTAAACGCGAAACAATTGAACAAATGGCTAACCACCTTAACCAACTGATCATCCATGCCTTAAAACATCCGAATAGTCCAATCTCAGACATCCAGATGATGACGGCAGAGGAGGAGCATCAGCTTTTAAAAGAGTTTAATTCAGAGCAAGGGCAAGCACCGATTACAGCTACCATTCCGCAATTGTTCGAACAGCAGGCCTCGCTGTATCCAGATGAGATTGCGCTGGTATTTGAGAAACAGGAGTGGAGCTATCGACAGCTTAACGAACAAGCAAACCTCCTTGCGCATGCACTTCAGGCAAGAGGAGTAGGAATAGAAGAAAAAGTTGGTTTGATTATCGACAGATCGCCGATGATGATCGTTGCTATGCTAGCGGTACTAAAAGCTGGGGGGGCCTATGTACCAATTGACCCAGAATACCCAATCGAGCGCATTCGTTTTATGCTTGCAGACACCAAGACTCGGCTGGTATTGTCCCAGTCCCATTTGATCAAAAACTACACGCTAGACCAAGAGTTGATTAATCTTGATGATCCGACATTGCTTCACCAAGGTGATATAAGCAATCCCAAAGCAGTTGACCTCAATTCACAGCATCTCGCCTACGTGATGTTTACCTCGGGAACTACTGGTCAACCAAAGGGAACGCTCACTACTCACGCAAACATTATCCGGGTCGTTAAGGATACGAACTATGTCGACTTGAATAGGACAGATACGCTTTTGCAAATTTCTAACTATGTATTTGACGGTTCTACCTTCGATATCTATGGTGCCCTTTTGAACGGAGCGAAGCTGGTCATGATGAATCGCCATGAAATGCTTGATGTTCATGCCCTTTCCTATCTAATCTCGACCCATCGAATTAGTGTGATATTTATGACGACAGCACTGTTCCATACTTTAGTAGACGTGAATCTGGAGTGCTTAGGTAACGTACGTAAGCTGTTTGTCGGCGGTGAAAAGATGTCGCCAAAACAAGCGAGAAAAGCACTGGCTTATCTTGGTCCGGACTGTTTTTACAACATATATGGCCCGACAGAAAGCACTGTATTTGCTACCTACTATCACATCTCAGAAATCAAGGAGGACACGAGCTCAATACCGATCGGGAAACCACTCAGTCGTACCCAACTATATGTGTTAAACAAGCATCACCATCTTGTACCAATCGGTGTACCTGGCGAGCTATACATCGGCGGAGAAGGACTGATCCGAGGGTATCTAAACCGACAAGACCTGACTGATGAGAAATTTATTCCAAGTCCGTTTAACCCAGATGAACGCTTGTACAAAACAGGAGACCTTGTGAGATGGCTTACTGACGGTAATATTGAGTACCTTGACCGTGCTGATAACCTTGTAAAAATCCGTGGGTTCCGCATTGAGCCAGACGAGATCGCCGTACAGATGAAGGAGCATCCTCAGGTCAAAGAAGCGGTTGTGCTTGTTAAACACGATCAAACCAATCAGGCCTACTTGTGTGCCTATTTCTCTGCACATTCTGAAATTGGTATCGCTGAGCTGCGGGATCACCTGTCTGATCGCATGCCAGAGTATATGATTCCAGCAGTTTTTATGGAGCTTGAGATGATTCCTTTCACTCCGAACGGTAAACTAGACCGCCGTGCGCTACCAGAACCTAGCTTGGAGCTGTATTCTAGCCAGTACGCACCACCTACCACCCCGACCGAAGAACGACTTTGCCAGATTTGGTCTGAGGTTCTTGGAGTAGAAAAAATCGGTGTCCATGATAACTTCTTTGAACGAGGTGGTCATTCCTTACGTGCCACGATGCTTTCGGCAAGCATTGAAAAGCAATTGGAAGTAGAGTTTAGTATTCAGCAGGTTTTTCTTCATCAGACAGTCAAAGAGATGGCTAACGCAATCAGCAGGTCCAATCAGAAAGCGTATCACGCAATTCAACCAGTAGAGAAGCGGGCGTATTACCCGACATCGCCATCGCAACGAAGACTTTACTTCATCAATCAGTTTGAGGGAGCAAGCATCAGCTATAATATGCCATTGATCGTGCGATTAGATGGAGAGCTTGATCTATCAATGCTACAAACTGCACTTGATATGCTCATACAGCGACATGAGGCATTCCGCACCTCTTTTGAAATGAGAGGAGAAGAGGTGATCCAACTGATTCACGATCAGGTGAGCCTCCCGCTGACGTTGGTCGAAATAGATGAAGAAACACTACGCAGAACGTTATCTGACTATATTCAACCTTTCGATTTGAGCAAAGCACCGCTCATCCGCGCTATTATTTTCCGCGTGACTAGTAGGCAGCACGTGCTTCTGATTGATATGCATCACATTATCTCTGACGGGACATCGCTTACTTTGTTTTTGCATGAGCTCAATCAATTATATCTGGGGAACGAACTGTCATCGCTAACGATCCAGTACAAGGATTATGCTGTATGGCAACGCGAGCAATGTCAGGTTAGCGGCGAGGAGGAACGTTTTTGGATTGATACCTTTGCAGGTGAGCTCCCTGTTCTTGAAATGCCGACCGATCACAGCCGACCGACGATTACTGATTATGCCGGTGACGTGATTAGCTTTGAGCTGGACAAGCAACAAACAGCCCAATTACTCACGTTTGCCCATGAGACTAATACAACTCTTTATATGACCTTACTGGCGGCCTATAATCTGTTCCTTGCTCGCTATACTGGCCAAGACGACATCATCGTGGGAACTCCGACAGCAGGACGCCTCAAAGCAGATGTAGAGCATGTGATCGGGATGTTTGTTAACACACTTGCAATGCGAAACTACCCTGTGATGTCTAAATCGTTCCGTGAGTTCCTAGGCGAAGTGAAAGCGAATGTGCTACAAGCTTATGAATACCAGACGTATCCACTAGAAGAGCTGATCGAAAAACTCGACATCCAACGTGACCGTAGTCGCAATCCGCTCTTTGATACAATGCTGACCGTGCAGAATATAGAGTTTGCTGATAGCACGATTTCTGGCCTCAAGATGACACCGTACGAGTATACGCACAACGCAGCTAAGTTCGACCTGACATTATCGGTGCTGGAGCGAGACGGTAAGCTTTATTTTGAATGGGAATACCGGGCCAGCCTATACAAGCGTACCACTATGGAACGTATGGCCAAGCATTTTCTCACATTGCTGATGGGTGCAATTACACAGCCTGATCTTTCGATGGGACAACTCATCATGGTAAACGAAGCAGAGAAGCAACAGTTGATTTATGACTTCAACCAAACTGATGCGAAATACCCGCGTGAAACTACCATTCATGCATGGATTGAAAAGCAGGTAAGTTTAACACCAAACCGTGTTGCTGTCACATACGGCGACAAACACCTTACCTACCGGGAATTGGACGAGCAGGCTAATCGTCTTGCTAATCGCCTGTTACAGCAGGGTCAGCATCAGCGTAATCCGTTGATCGGAATGCTTTTGGACCGATCCGAACGCATGATTATTTCCATTCTGGCTATTTTGAAAGCTGGAGGAGCCTATGTGCCAATTGATCCGGAATACCCGGTAGAGCGTATAGCAGCAATTGTTGAGGACACAGGCATGAACATGCTCATCACAGAGTCACATCATGCCGAAATCTATGAGGCTTTTGCCGAAATCCATCCGATTAATATCGATCAGCTAGATGAGTGGGCAAAGCAGCCATCCGAACTGCTAACAAAGCCAATTGGAACAAAAGATGACCTTGCATACATCATCTTCACCTCTGGCTCTACCGGTAAGCCTAAAGGTGTTATGATCGAACACCGCAATGTGATCCGCTTGATGACGAATGATCGCATGAGGTTTGATTTTACCGAAAACGATGTCTGGACAATGTTCCACTCCTACTGCTTCGACTTCTCTGTTTGGGAGATGTATGGCGCTCTTTTTTACGGTGGCCGTGTTGTTATCGTACCAAAAGAGATTGCTCGTGTGCCGAAGGATTTCATCCAACTTCTTAAGCAGGAGCGGGTGACTGTGCTTAATCAGACCCCTACTGCCTTCTACGCGCTACTACAGGAAGAGGCGAAAGTAAAAGAGAAGGAATTGGCTGTCCGTTACGTGATTTTCGGCGGTGAAGCCCTAGCACCAATCCAGCTTCACAAGTTCCATGAAAGATACCCGGCAACCCAACTCATTAACATGTACGGCATTACTGAGACCACTGTACATGTAACGTTTAAAGAAATTACTCAGACCGAGATGAACAAGAATCAGCCAAACATCGGTACTCCGATTCCAACGCTGACTGTTTACATCTTGGATGAATTCCAGCAACTTGTCCCAATTGGGGTAAAAGGTGAGATATACGTCGGTGGAGAGGGTGTGGCACGCGGATACCTTCATCAACCTGATTTGACTGCGGAGCGTTTTGTACCGAATCCATTTATACCTGATCAAAAAATGTATCGTGCAGGTGATCTGGCACGTTGGCTAGATGACGGTACACTGGAGTATTTGGGTCGACTCGACCATCAGGTAAAAGTGCGAGGCTTCCGCATCGAGCTAGGGGAGATTGAGACTTGCCTTCTGCAACATGATGCCATCAACGAAGCTCTTGTGATAGCTATCGACGATGCTGGCAGCACTGCACTTTGCGCCTACTATATTGCAACCCACGAGCTTAGTATCAGCGAATTGCGAAGACACATCGGTGAAACGTTGCCCAGCTTCATGATCCCAGCCTACTTTATTGGACTCGATACATTCCCGATGACCGTCAATGGCAAAGTAGATCGCAAAGCCCTACCGAAACCGGATGCCTCCACACTCACTATTAACCGTTATGTGGAGCCGCAGGGTGAACTGGAAGAGAAGCTGGATATGATTTGGAGCGAAGTGCTTGGCAGAAGCGGCGTTGGACGGGAAGGAAATTTCTTTGAGCTAGGTGGACATTCTCTCAAAGCGGCATCCCTAATCTCCCTGATGCACAAAGAAACGGGTGTGAAGGTACCGCTGAAGGTTCTGTTTCAGACTCCAATCCTATGGGAAGTAGCGGAGTACATCAAAAAACAAGAGGCAGGAACCTACACTGCGCTCGAGCTACTTGAAAAACGTCCGTACTATAAAGCCTCTCCGTATCAGCGTTACACTTACGAGCGTGCCGCAGGGGAGATCAGCTACAATATTCCTTTTGCGATAACGTTAGAAGGGAAGCTGAATGTAGAGCGGTTACGCGATTCATTCCAGACGATGATTAACCGTCATGAGTCGCTGCGCAGCTCCTTTGATGTAGTCGATGATGAAGTAGTACTCGTAGTTCATGACGAGCTTTGTTTTGACCTTACTGTAATGGAAGCAAAGGAGGAGCAAGTGTCAGAATTGGTACAGGCTCAGGTTCGGCCGTTTGATTTCCATGAAGCCCCACTGCTCCGTGCCGTTTTGATTCGTAGTGAAGAAGAAAAACACACATTGTTTGTTGATATGAACCACATTATTTCCGACGGAACTTCGCTGAGCGTTTTTATGGATGAACTGATGCAGCTATACGCTGACCATGAGCTACCCGAATTGACCGTGCAATACAAGGAATATACCTATTGGCTCGATCAATGGCTAACTAGCGAAGAGGGGAAAAGACAAGAGCAGTTCTGGCTGAAGTATTTTGATGGAGATATCCCACAGCTGGAACTCCCAACGGACTTCCCGCGTCCTGACCAAAAGAAATTCGATGGCGAAAAAATCTTCTTCCAAGTCGATGCCAAACGTACCAAGCTACTTCATGAATTTTCTGAAGCACATAGCGTCACAATTTACATTACCCTTTTGTCCGCTTTCTACGTACTTTTGCAGAAATACACTGACCAAGAAGATATCATAGTTGGGACTTGGCAAGCAGGACGACCTCGTGAAGAATTCAACAGGGTAATTGGTTTATTCATCAATACGGTGGCTTTCCGGGCTAATCCAAGAGGAGATTTGAATTTCCAGGAATTCCTCACCGATGTCAAAGAGAACATCGTTCAATGCTATGAGAACCAGCTCTATCCATTTGAAATGATAACGGAAAAACTAGCGATTCCTGCCGTTGAAAACCGTACACCGCTCTTTGATGCAGTATTCTCAATGCTCAACTATGAGATGAACGACATCGAATTCGACAGTCTTCACGTCGTTCCTCATCCATTTGAGTTCAAAATTTGTGAATACGACATCTATTTGGAAGCGATTGAAAAGCACGATTTTATCCATTTCTCCCTCGGCTACAGCGTCGAGCTGTTCAATCAGTCGACTATTGAAGAGATGGCTCAGGATTACTTGTCGTTACTTGATGAGCTCCTGAACAAGGCACAAGCAAAACTTGCAGAGGTGGGGATTACCATTAAAGAAAAACAGGCAGTTAAAAATGAAGTAAGGCTGGCAACCTCCGAAGTAGCAATAGCGATGGCACCGGAACTCTCACCTCCATCCACAAATCGTATCTATCCTGAGACAGTGCCGTACCATCCCTTTGAACCAACGAAGGATAGAGTAGAGGTAATTAATAGAGCAGAATTTGGCGACGGGGTGATCTCTAAGACAACCATTCAACCTGGTGAAATAGTCTTCCGTTTTGATGGCTCGCAGCTTCCGTATCAAACTCTGTACACCTTACAAAAATATTCGGGACTTTTTGTGGAAGACCCATACTGCATGGGAAAAGTACTTCACTCGTGCGATCCTAACACAGTGGTTGACATGGACACTCAGGTTTTCACTGCTGTCAAAGAAATCAAGCCTGGTGACTACATAACCATGGACTATGAGACCACTGAAGACGAACTGTACCGCCAATTCGAATGCGGATGTGGTGCAAGCAAATGCAGAAAGATCATCACAGGTCGATTAATGAGAGCCAGAAACTAATTCAAACTTGAAAAATTGATTATAGTCACTATTCGTTCTTTTATCGGAAAATAGAAAACACAAGGAGATGTTACAGGATGTATAAACGTATCATGCACGAAGGCAAAGCTTGCTATGGAAAACATGTGTTGGTTCACATGGAAAGATGCAACGAAAATATTCTCAGCATTGAAGTGGTAAAGGATTTCATTACGAAACTCGTTAAAGACATTGACATGGTTGCCTTCGGTGAGTGCCACTGCTATCGCTTTGGAGACGGTGAAGAAATCGGTCTTTCGGCAGTACAATTGATCTACACCAGCAGTATCACTCTTCACACCAATGATCTACATCGCGAGGGGTACCTAGATGTTTTCTCTTGCAAAGACTTTTCTGAAGAGCAAGTCAAACAAAGCATCATTGATGTATTTGGGCCTGAAAATGTTCAGTACCAAGTGATTATCCGTGAATAAATTGCTGATGTCGGTTTAAACAGGGGAGGGGAGGAAAGTGGTATCGTTTATGCGGTACCACCCTTTTCTTCCTTTTGTTCCCCTATGTAAAAGTTACGATGAGGTGTTCTTATGACAACCACAAAAAAGAACCGCTCTGTGGCACTGATAGCCTTCCTGATTTTGGCGGGAATCATCTATGGGGGCAGCTATTATTACATGCACGTGCATACAGCCAAAAGTGATATAGTCGATTTACTCGTTACAGTGGCCCTGATGTTTGTGATACCATTCCTAGTCAATCTGCTGGTTATTCGCAATAAAATTTCATTGTTTTTTGCCTTTTTTATTGAGATTTTTGTCTCGAAATACCTGATAGCAGATTCCCATCAGCGTTACTTGGATTACGTGATTTTCTATGTTGCACCTCTGGTTGAAATCTTTTTTCTTTGCTTTATCTTCTTTCAAATTATCCGTCTATACCGGGATAGCAAAAAACACGCGGATCGAGAATTAAGCTTCTATGAGGCGATGGAAGTGGCACTGACCAAGCTGTTCGGCGATACGCCGCTCAAAAATGTTTTCCTCTCTGAGATTAAGCTTTTCTACTATTCTTTCGGTGTTCTGTTCAAAAAACCGGAAATTCGAAAAGATATCTCATATAGCTACCATAAGACAACCATTATTAAAACAATGATGATTGTTTTCGGTCTGTTGCTCATAGCCGAGACCGTATTGCTTCACTGGCTACTCGCAAAGTGGAGCATAATCGCTGCATGGATTGCAACAGCGATCAGTATCTATGCAGCTTTGTACATCGTCGCCTTCTACAACTCTGTTAAATACCTGCCTTGCATCGTTACTGAGGATAAAGTCACACTCTACGCCGGTTATCAGAGTATTGCTGTAATCGACATTGCTAATATTGAAGCAATTCAATCTCCAAACATGATCAATGTTGCACTCAATCCGTTTGAGAAAGGAGATTCTGATGTGATCAATACGACACTGATGATGGACTCTCCATCATTCGAGATCAAAGTAAAAAAATCAACGATTCATTATGGTGTCTTTGGGATGAAAAAGGAGTTCAAACGCATTATGTTCAAAGTAGACGAACCAGAGTCCTTTGCCCAAGCTATTCGTTCAAAGATGGAAAAGCTCCAAGAGCAACACGATAAAGAAAACACGAATATTTAATTGCCTGGGAAACAGCAGGAGTAGACATAGGCAGACAACAAAAAGACGGCTCTCGATGAAAGGAGTCGTTTTTTTGTTGTAAGCTTTTGAGGCTGGTGATCTGGTTTCTGGAGAGCAGACATTCTTACTCCTAAAGATAAACCCCCAAACCCTGGAGTTGAAGTGTTTGATTTCAGAGTAATAAATTGTTGTAGATCTGATTTATATGTATATAATAAATATGATTTTAGTGATTAATTATATCAGCACACCTAAAGAGAGAACTCAACATGAAGTAAAAATTTAGATTTCCAATGTGTTTATTGAGGTTTTATACATGCTAGCAATACAGCTTTGAATGCCGAGATAGATTCAGACATTAGCTAAGGAACTGTATTCATGTCGAAGAAAGACAATCGATTAGCAGCATTGTTGTTAATCGCAGAAAAAAGTGGATTTATTGGGATAACATCTATTGCGCTTAGCCATGGCGGGAACTTGATTATTCATTTAGCTCCATATCCTATTGAGTTCATAGCTATTTGGCATTGTAGATCTAGTAATATTCATTTAAAATACATACAACTATAAAGAGCAAGTAAACATCAAGAAAGAGAGGAGTATTGAATTATGGATTTTTATCGTTTAACGAGCACAAATGATGTTTTATAAAAGCTTTTGATCTATATAAAGCTAGTTTTCCCGAGCATGAACAAAGATTATTTGAGGATCAAATAGTAGCTTTGAATCATTCGGAATATCATTGTGATATTATTTTGGAAAAAGATGTATTTGTTGGCATTATCTTTTATTGGCAAACGAGTGGATATACTTATATTGAACATTTTGCGATTGATCCTGATATGCGAGGAAATAATGTAGGTTCTCGCTGCTTACAAAAGTTTTGTGATTTACACAATCTAGTCATTTTAGAAATTGATCCACCAGTAGAGTCTATTTCTATTAGACGCAAGAGCTTTTATATGAGGCTTGGCTTTATGGAAAATCATTACCAACATAAACATCCTGCGTATCGAAAACAGAATGTACCTCATGAACTTGTCATCATGAGTTTTCCAAGAAGAATTTCGGAATTGGAATATAGGAAATCAATGAGTACTTGGTAAAAACAATTATGAAGTCTGACGTATCGTGAGATTATTAGATTACACAATAACCAAACACCTATTTTCTTGAAAAGGAGGAAAATGGGTGTTTTTCATTTCTCGATTTGAACTAAAAAAGTTTACTGTCTTTACTAATATTTAGAAAACTTTATTAAGGTGATATTATTATATACAAAAATGAAATAGTAAGATCTTGCAACTATACCAACTCATGGCACAAACCCTGTGAACACTTAGAGTAGGTCTAAAAGTGGCCTATTTTAGTAGAAATAATTGTAAGATTCATACCCGATTATTTCATTATTAGGAGAGATATCCTGTTACAGCCATGATACAGATATAATTCTACATTTTTATTGACCTAATGTTATTTTTGCTACAGCCCACAAAATAATATATAATAT
>NZ_LSSO01000172.1:0-124808 GCF_001645205.1 Brevibacillus sp. SKDU10
TGTTCATAAATCAGCAAACCTGATTCTTCCAATATTTTTTCAATTTCAAAATAAGAAAAACAAGATTTCATTGGTTCACCGCTTGCTGAAGCCATTTTTACCATATTTTCAACTCGATTAGAGATGCCTTTTTCTTTAAATAAGTTTTCGTCGGCATAATCAAAAACGATGGAACTTCCTGATGGGACCTTGGTGAATAAATGAGCTATCAAACCAGAAATTTCTTCTTTAGTTAAATAATAAGTAACACCTAAAAGACTAAAGAAAGTTTTTTTGTTATCAAACCCTTCATTTATTAGTTCTTGGTAGGAAAACTTTTTGGTGAAGTCCATTGAAACAAAATGAAGATTATTTGGAATTTTGAGATTGGATTGATCCAATCTTTTCTTTTTAAATTCCTGTGTAACAGGGTGATCAATTTCAAATATTTCTAAGCTGTCTTCCAATTCTGGATGTCGAAAACTAAAGGTGTCTAAACCGGCACCAAGTATGACATATTGTTTTAACCCTAACGAAACTTCATGAAGTAATACTTTTTCACAATACGCAGAACGTGCCAAGGGTGTTGGAGAAAGCTGGACCTGGGTAATCCATTTTAATATTTCTTCTGTATTTTCTTTACATTTTTGCGCAATATCTTTGTTGAAGAAATGTATGCCTTGAACCATATTCTCTTTGATGTCATTAAATTCTTTTTGTGAGATTAAGTCTTTAGCTATATAGTCATTAAAGATTTTAGGGGTATCAAATTGACTATGATAGGCTCTGCCAAATGCTGATATTAACGCAGTTAAACTTGACTCACCTTTTTTCATACAAACACTCTCCTTCAATTTATAAAAAAATAGGATTCTCCCGGCCAGGAGAATCCTATTATATACCTTAACTCTATAAAGTAAAATATAGCACAAAAAACTTTTTTTGTCAACCAAACATTATTTAGACCAAAATATGCTTCGTGTATGTTTTCCCCCTTGTGTTGGAGGTACCCATACAGGGCTGATTTTTAAGTTCAACTTGAAGAGGGAAAAAGAAAGAAACTTGTTTTTTCTTTAAACTTTCTTCCTGTAAAATAGAAGGGAAAATACTGTAGCCTTAAAATAGTTAGCCACTGACAAAATTGATCATCTGTACTATCGTTGTCCCTTAGCTGTGTACTAAAAAAATCCCCTTCACTAAGCTCGACTTATGGATGGACTATAATTTTGACATACAGGTATTTATTCCTTCGAATTACTCCCTAGTAGCGGCAGATTGTTTCAAGCCAAGGATCTCAATGGCTTGTTCTCTCAGCTTATATTTTTGAATTTTACCAGAGGCTGTCATCGGGTAATCACTTACAATTTGTACATAATATGGAATCTTGAAGCGAGCAATCTTCCCCTGACAGAAATCCTTAAGCTCATTTGATGTCAGGGTTTCGCCCTCCCGTACTTTAACGCATGCTAATACCTGTTCCCCATAGTGAGGATCAGGAACACCAATAACCTGTACATCCAACACCTTGGGATGAGTATACAAAAACTCTTCAATCTCACGCGGATAAATATTTTCTCCCCCACGAATGATCATGTCTTTCAGGCGTCCTGTTATGCGATAGTGCCCCGATTCATCAACGGTTGCTAAGTCTCCCGTATGTAGCCATCCCTCAGAATCAATCGCCTGAGCTGTCTGTTCCGGCATTTTATAGTATCCTTTCATAACCTGATAGCCTCGCGTACAAAGTTCACCCTGCTCGCCTCTAGCGACCTCTTCCCCTGTTTCCGGATTCATTAGCTTAATTTCAACCGGATCATGCTTACGACCTACTGTTGACACACGAAGCTCGATGCTATCATCTACCCTAGTCTGAGTCACGACTGGCGATGATTCCGTCTGCCCATATGCAATCGTAATATCACGAATCCCCATTTTATCTACGACATTTTTCATTACTTCTTCTGGGCAAGGCGAACCCGCCATGATACCAGTGCGTAATGAGCTTAGATCATACTGCGCAAAGGTGGGTTCATTAAGCTCCGCAATAAACATAGTTGGCACTCCATATAGCGCAGTGCACCTTGTCTTAGAAACCACCTCCAAAACAACTTTGGGCTGAAACGTAATGATCGGAACCATCGTCGCTCCCGTTGCTACGCAGGCTAAAGTTCCCATGACACAGCCGAAGCAATGGAAAAATGGTACTGGAATGCAAACGCGATCTTCTTGGTGTAAATTTTGACAACTAGCTACTTGAATTGCATTGTTAATAATATTGTTATGACTAAGCATGACACCTTTTGGAAATCCTGTCGTACCTGAGGTATATTGCATATTAACTACCGAATCGGGATGAATCGTCTTTTGACGATCAATCTGCTCCGCTTCCGTCACTTGTTCAGCTAGCTCATAGAGGTCCTTAAATAAATACATGCCTGGCTGACGCTCTTCTCCCAGATAGATTACTCGGCGTAATTGAGGGAGGCGTTCTGCTTGAAGCTCGCCAGGTGTCGCAGATTGTAGTTCTGGGCAAATTTCATGCAACATGTCGACATAGGAAACACCCTTAAACTGATCAATTAATAGTAAGGTAGTAGCATCCGATTGATGCAGCAAATATTCGAGCTCATGTGTACGGTAGTTTGTATTAACGGTCACGAGCACACCACCTATTTTAGCTGTGGCAAACTGAGTTAATACCCACTCCGGAACATTATTAGCCCAAATTGCTATATGTTCGCCTGGCTGGATACCTAAGGCCATAAATCCCCGAGCTAATTGATTGCATACCAACTGAAACTCCCGATATGTATATGTAAGTTCACGCTCATGATAAATAATGGATTCCTTGTCAGGAAACATGTCTGCTGTCTCATCTAATAAATCTCCCATCGTAATAGAACGAAGATCAGCCATTTTTTCGACCTCCTAGCCGCATTAATCAGAATATTCCATCAAACCGTATATTTTCCTGCTATATACCATCATATCTTTTAATGGTCATTTTATATAGCAAAAAGTCCCCGATAAGGTATCAACCATCGAGGCACTTCTTTCTCATCTATTTGATTTGCAGTATTTTTACTGTTTCTACCTTGTAAGATAGATGATTCGGGTAAGCTAATTCTATTTTCAATTCGTGCTCCCCTTTTGGCATATTTTTAATAGTAAATTGGGGTTGATAAATCTTCTGAATCATTTTTCCATCCACATATAGATGTGCATGTCCCTTCCCATGCATGGACTCCAATTTTTGTTCTGCGTTGGACTGCTCTTCCGTAAAGGTAAAGCCTGTGGTGATGAGATTAACAGCTATCTCATTATTCTCTACCTGTACATCCATAGCTACCTGAGGCCTTTCGGAGGCAAACGGGTTGTCTGCTACTTTTGCTGTTGTCTCCATGCTTTCCCGATCAAATTGGAACAGGGTTGCGACATGTAATGGATCTTTCCATATTACCAGTACGATGGCAAGTACTAAGCCAACCCCTACAGCAGAGCCATATAGCAACTTGCGCAAACTAATTACAAATACTTTCATTCGTAACTCTCCCTTTCCGCCCTATTTGTACATGCATACGCGAGGATGAAGAGAGTTAGAAGTAAATCTTGTAGAAAACTGCTACAAGCATATGAGGCTTATATGTTTCATCAAATCTTACCTAAGGAATTCCTTCCTTTTTCCTTCTATTATTAAGCGTATTATCCCTTAAGATCCATCCCTGCTTCTCTTCTTCGTAATACGATTTTGCCAAATTGTTCCGAATCCTGTAGTCGTTGAAGGGCAGTTACACCTTGCTCTAGCTCATAGACATGATCTATAATCGGGCGGATTTGATGTTGTTCCATAAAGCCTAGCATCTCAATAAATTCTTCCTTGCTACCCAGTGTGGTTCCTAGAATATTACACTGGCTGTAAAAAAAGCTTCTTAGATTAAATTCTATGATATCACCGGTAGTGGCACCAAATGTAACGCATGTCCCCCCAGGGCGCAGTTGATGCAATGATTGCTGAAATGTAGCAGGACCCACACTATCAAACACGACGTCAACCTTCTCGCCCTGTAAGGCCTCGTTCCAGTCGGTTGCTGTATCAATCGCAACGTCAGCACCTAGTTTCAGAGCCCTTTCTTGTTTCGCTTTGCTCCGGGAAGTAACAATGACACGACATTCCAAGGCCTTACTCATTTGAAGTAAAAAGGTAGCTACCCCACTCCCAATTCCAGGAATCAACACCGTATCTCCCTTTTTGACCTGTCCTTTTGTACATATTGCGCGATAAGCGGTAAGAGCTGCTACAGAGAGTACTCCAGCTTCTTCCCATGTAAGATAGGTAGGCTTTTTCACGAGCAGGGAAGCAGGAACCACAATATACTGAGCATGGGTCCCATCGAAGGAAGTCCCTAAAATCTCGAACGAGGCAGGAGGAGCATCGCTTTTGGTTAACCAGTTTACGCCTGCATGCAAGATTACTGCGTCACCTACATGCCATCCCTCTACTTTACTACCTATTTCTTCAATTTCTCCAGCGCCATCAGCACCCAGAACCAGCGGAGCGTCTTGTTCACTTCGCCACATGATAGTTAGTAAATCCCGATGGTTTAAACCGGATGCCTTCAGCCGAACTAGCACCTCATCAGCAGCCAATATCCGTTTAGCTCGTTCTGCTATCGTAACCCCTTTTAAGCCTGCTTGACCGTGATGCAGCAATGCTTGATACATATTTCCTTCCTCCTTTTCGCTACAAATGACATTTTCATTCGATTTAGCAGACAAAATATTGAATCAATTCGTCTACTCGAATCATTTTTACCTCTTCTGCAAACTGATTACTAGCACTGCATACAGACAACGGATATCCTTTAGCTAGCTGATATTGTTTAAAGAACCAATTCGTCTGTGACGGTATCTCTTCGCTAAAATCAATGGTACCATTCTCATTTTTTCTAATGGAAAAAGAGGAAAGAGGAATGGATAGCCCCTTCCCAACTGCCTTGATGTAGCTCTCCTTCAACGTCCAAAGGTCATAAAAATACGACAGCTGTTCTTCTCCTTCTGATTTTACTACTAAATCCGTGTACTCTTGCTTTGAAAAGTAATGCTTAGCAATTTCCATCTCGATGGGCTTTTGCTGTTCTACATCAATTCCTACAGGTTCAACGCCTGTACCGCACACCACCCATTCACCAGAGTGAGACAAGTTAATATTGCAATTTGTATATGGCAGGTAAGGTTTACCATACTCATTGTACTCAAATTGAATCTCCTCTTTAGAAATAAAGTGATGTGTAAGCAAAATATAGCGAACGAGCAAATCAGCCAGCAATCCTCTATAGGCATCCTCACGTCTGCGAAATCGAAGGATTTTTTCACGTTTTTCTTGGGATACATGATCTAATAAACGTGTAAATGTATCCTTCTCTAGTTCTGCTGGTATATGTAGAGCAAATACGTTAGTCATGTAATTCCCCTCTCCCTTTTCCATATTTTAGAGGATATCTACAAACAAATCTACCATGTCATCTGAAATCTTTAGATCTGCTCGAAATAAATAGAAGGGCTTCTCATCACTCCGAATCGAGTAAAGAGAGCCCTTCTATTGGTTACGTTCTGTTATCCCTAAGCTACTTTTCTATTTTTCTTCCCCTACTGCACTCTCTGCGGATGCCACTAATGATCTCTGTAATCTCTTTTGCATGCGCTTATCTCTTTTATGGTTCCACCAATCCCGAATTCCTTCAAAAACGGAATACAGCACCGGCACCAGCACTAGTGTAACTAAGGTGTGAAACACAAGTCCCGCTATTACTACAGTTGCGAGCGGAGCTTCTAAGCTAGCACCATCTCCAAATGCCAAAGCCATAGGTACCATACCCAAAATGGCTGTAATTTTAGTCATTAAAACAGGGCGTACTCGCTCATGTGTCCCTTGAATAATTGCGGCTTGTAACGATACACCGCGTTTTCTAAGTAAATTTATTCGATCGATTAACAAAATCGCATTGGAGACGACAATACCGATTAACATAATGATGCCAATGATGGACATAGCTGTCATCATGCGTTGTGTCAACACGAGACCAGTAACAACGCCTACTCCTGCCATAGGTAATGTCAGCATTATGATAAATGGATGCGACAAACGTCCGAATTGCGCAACCATAATCAGGTAGATGCAAGCAATAGCGCCTAAAAACACAAACAATGCACTGGACATATTGCTTTCTTGATTTTTAAGACTGCCTGCTAACTCCACTTGCAAGCCGGCCGGCACTACCAATTGATCCAGCTTCGTTTGTAACAAACGGGTAGCATTCCCTGGATCGATTCCTACAAGATCGGCAGACACTTTAATTACACGTTCCCCGTTTCGGTGATTAATTTGTTGTGGCGTCTTACCATATTTCCATTCGACGACATCTATTAGTGGAATCATTGTCTGATTTTGTGTGGGAATTAATAGCTTCTTTAGTTGCTCAGGATGTTTCATTTCTTGCTCAGGCAGTCGAGCCATTACATCCACATTTGTTCCGTCGGTTGTAAGTTCAGCCACTTTTTGCTCACCCATCATGCTGGATAAATGCTGAGCTAGTACCCGTTCGTCCACCTGTAATCGATTCATTGCTTCTTTTATGGGAATGAGGGTTATCTTTTCTTTGCCCTCACTAAAATCGTTGCGAACACCTGAAATACCCTCTATACCAACAAGCATTGCTGATACTTGCTCACTTAATTCTTTCGCCTTTTCTAAATCTTTGCCAGTAATCTCTACTTCAACAGTTACTGCACCACCGTCTGGGCTATCGGTGCTAAAGGAAAAGCGTTCTACACCTGTTACTTCTTTTGTTTTTTCCATGATCAGCTTGCCAATTTCTTCTTTGCTCAATGAGCGCTCTGCTCTCGGAAATAATGCGATTTGTAACTGCAATCGTTCTAAATTTCCACCAATGTATGCATCTTTTATTTCTTTTATCGCAGACAATTTTTCTTCCGTTTGAGAAATGACTTGTTTGGCAGCCTCCAAGGACGTTCCATGCGGCAACGTAATATCTGCAAAGATAAAGTTCTCGTTCACATCAATCCCTAGATTGGTTTTAACGCGGGGGGCCAGCACAAAGATACTGCAAAACATGAGAAAAGCTAGACCAAGTGCAACAAATCGTCGACGCAAGCACAGATGCAGGATACGGTCGAACCCCCGCACTAGGATATTATCCTTTTGATTTTTTCCATTCACCTTTTGCTTATCATTTTTTAGAAAGCTATCTGAGAAAATCGGTACAAAGAAAATTGATACAATCGTAGATGATACAATAGCCGCTGTCACTGTAAAAGCAATCGTAGTGAAAATGGGCGTCAACGCTTCATCAAAGCCTGCTAATACCAAAGGTAAGAATACAACTACCATGGTGATCTGTGATGATAATACAGGCGTAAGCACCTCTTTCGTACCCAATAAAATTGACTCACGCAATGCTTTTCCCTGCTCTCGGTAGTGGTAGATACTCTCTAGTACCACGATCGCAGCGTCAACAATTAAACCAACGGACAGACTAAGAGAAATAAGCGTTACCATATCGAAATTATAGCCAAATACCTTCAGTGCAATAAATGTCATTAAAATCGAAAGCGGTAGCGTGGTAGCAATGACCATCGTAACCCGCCAGTTACGTAAAAAGATAAATAAGATCAAAATAGCGAGAGCCCCGCCGATCATAACATCTCTGCTTAAATTACTAATGGAATGCTCGATAAAAGAAGCTGCTTCAAAAATGGATGTAAGATGATAAATTCCGTTTGCTTCTTGATTGATCTGGGCGATAAGCTGTTCTACCTTTGCTTGGGTTGGTATAATTTCGCTACCCTCTGTACGTTTTATCGAGATACCAATGTAGGGTTTTCCTTTATAGATGGCAAGCGTTTGATCACTCTCACTTCCTCGTAAATCTTTCACGGTTGCCAATTGGTCAAGCAATGTCATTCCCCTTGGTGTTGGGATCATTACAGATTTTAATTCCTCTACATGATGCAGTGTCTTGTCCAATTCGATAACCGTCTGATAGCCGGCGTTATCAAGTGTTCCTAGCGCCTGCTTCCAATTTTGTTTTTGTAGCTCCTGATAGATTTGTGCAGGGGTTACCTGATAAGCCGAGAGTCTCTCTGGCAATAAGGTGATGGCGATTTTATTTTCAAAGCTTCCTTTACTAATCTCTACGCCTTTCACTCCAGATACTGCCTCAATTCGCTCTTTTAGCGTATCCTGAGCATAATTATACAATGATTGAGGATCATTGCCTGTTAAAGCCAACACCATCAGAGTTTCATCACCATAATTGGCCTGATAGATATTACTATGTTCTACTGCTTTCGGAAAATTGGATCGCTCACGATTAATAATGCTCTCCAGTTTTTGCTTTGCTACCTCGCCTTTTCCTTCCTTAGCCACCAAAGTGATTTGAACCTTGCCACTAGAAGAGGATGAAAAATAATCCTTTATCTCCTCCATGCCCTTCACTTCATTTTCTACTCGCTCCGCTACTTTTTTCTCCATTTCTTCAGGAGGGAGTGATCCGCCAGAAATAGTAGCAATAATCCAAGGCAAATTCGTTTTTGGAACCAGGAATACTTTAAAGGAAGCAAGAGAAGCAAAGCCTGCGAATAAAATTATGAGAGTTAATAGATACACAATAAGCTTTCGTTGGAGAAAGAATGATAGGAGTTTACTCATTGTTTTACTCCCTTCACTGCTACATTCTCACCGTCAACGATATAGGTGATTCCACTTTTTACTACTTGTTCCCCTACTGAAACACCTTTTACAATTTCAATATTTCCATTAATAATCTGTCCGACTTGTACAGGTTGTTTCCTAACAATGCCATTCTCCACTTTCATGACGAAATGGGTCTCATTTGTAAGCCCTACACATTCTAGAGGCAATAAAAATCCCTGCAACGGCCGAGGCACCTTAACATTCGCAACCATACCTCCTCGCCATTTTTTATCTGAGTTACTCATATGAATCTCCACTCGATATTTCCCGTTTGCTTGGTCAATCACAGGTGAGACAAACTGAATTGTCCCCTTACTGCTTATACCAGAAGCATCCTGTATCTCTACCTGCTTCCCTTCAGTAAAAAATCCCACCTCGTCGCTTTCAACGGCCAAAACTACCTTAACCGTTTTCAAATCAACTAGCTCCATTACGCTTTGTCCCCCAGCTACGACCTTCCCTGTCTGTTCATGAACTGCTACGATCGTTCCTGAGAATGGCGCAATGATTTTGGTTTGTTGTAAACTCTCTTGCGCTCGTGCAGCCTCGCTGTTTGCCTGCGTAATGGCAGCGCTTGCTCTAGCTAGCTGATCTGGATTTGCCCCTCTTTGAAGCTCCTGAAGTGCAATCTGTTCATTTTTTACACTCATCTCTGCTTGCTTCGCTTTGAGAAGAAGAGCCTCATAATCATTTTTTGAAAGCGCACCGCCTTGAAACAAAACATCGCCCTGCTTCGCGGCCTTTTTTGCCTCTGCAGCATTTTGCTGTTCTCGCTCCAGCTTGATTTTTTGCTGAGCAAGTGCTTCTTGAGAGGCTCCTTTCCTTGTTTCCTGAGCGGCAACAGTTGCAGATTGTACTTGCCCTGCGGCAGCCTGAGCAGCAACCTGATATACTTTCGCGTCTAAAGAGGCCAAGACTTGACCTTGCTGTACCTGTGCCCCTTTTTCGGTGTTTACTTGTGCAATTTTTCCTGAACTACCGAAGCCTAGCATTACCTGCTTATTTGCTTCAACTACTCCTGAATATCCTAGTAAAGTTGAAGCTGGTGCTTGTTCAATCTTATAGGTCTCCACCCATTTGTTATTTTTCTCCTCTTGTACACTAGCTACTGGCTCCACATTACTCCCACAGCCACTAACTATCAACATAGAGGCACCCAAAACCGATACGACA
Source organism: Brevibacillus sp. SKDU10 (assembly GCF_001645205.1). Lineage (NCBI taxonomy): Bacteria > Bacillati > Bacillota > Bacilli > Caryophanales > Paenibacillaceae > Brevibacillus > Brevibacillus sp. SKDU10. The sequence goes on from NZ_LSSO01000172.1 coordinate 9,926, forward strand.
ACACGTCTCACATCTGTTCCTCCCAGCTCTTTCCTTTTTTATTCTATTCTCTCTAATTTTCAGAAATAACAGAACGGCCAGCAGGTGGAGCTTATATCCAACTTAAGACGGAGATTGATATACTGTGGAAAATATAGTAAAATGTAATTTTATACAAAATTAAAATTTAAAACCTTTTTATATAAAAACAGTAACTCTAGTCTATCCTCTTCAATAGGAGCTATCCAACAATTCTTCTCTATTAAATAATAAAAAGACCGTCTACTTGATAGACAGTCTTTTTAGAGCTATGTGCTAGTTATGATTGAGCAGGGAGGCCGCTTCCTTATCTAGAAGGAAGATTACATCAGGATGCTTTTGCAAAATAGAAGCGGGAAGCGCTTCGGTTATTTCACCTTGAATCGCTTTCGCCACTGCCTCTGCCTTTTTCACACCCGCTGCGAGGATTACGATTTTTTTACTTTGCATAATGCTAGCAATCCCCATTGTAATCGCATGACGCGGTACATCCTCCACACTGTCGAAATAGCGAGAGTTGGCTTGGATCGTGTTCTTAGTCAGCTCAACCATACGAGTGCGAGAATCGAAAGAAGCTCCTGGTTCATTAAAGCCAATATGACCATTTTCACCTATTCCTAGAATTTGAATATCTACTCCTCCGTTTGCTCCTATCTCTTCTTCATATCGGTTGCACTCTGCATCCACATTGGTCGTTTCGCCGTTGGGAAGGTGGATATTGCTTGTCGGTATATTGACATAACCAAATAAATGATCATGCATGAATGTCCAATAGCTTTGTGGATGCTCACGCTTAATCGGATAATATTCGTCCAGGTTAAAAGTACGCAATCTTGAAAAGTCCAGCTGTTGATCTTTATAACTAGTAATCAGGTGTCGATAAAATCCTTCTGGTGTTCCGCCCGTAGCTAATCCCAGAACAGAATCAGATTTTTTCTTAATCAGTTCTAAAAAAATATCTGCTGCATAACGGCTGAGTGTGTCATAATCCTCAAAAACCTGTACCTGCATCATCTATTCCTCCGTCTTTTCAAATACGATTTTTCCTTCCACCCAAGTAGCCATAACCTGGTATTCCTTCGATAACAGTACAAGATCAGCATCTTTGCCTACTTGGATGCTGCCTTTTGTATCACTAATGCCTAATTTTTTTGCTTGGTTCATTGTAAGCAAGTAAATTGCTTTTTCCAAAGGGATGTTTGTAAACTTCATAAAGTTAGACAATGCTTTATCTAGGGTAAGAACACTTCCCGCTAATGTACCATCAGAAAGACGCGCTTCATCCCCACGAACGATCACATTTTGTCCACCCAAATCATATTCACCATCATCTAAGCCGGCTGCACGCATCGCATCGGTAATAAGCATCATTTGATTTAATTCGCATGCTTTTGCCAAAATACGGATGAAGTTAGGAGATAGATGAATACCATCACAGATAAAATCGAATGTCATTTCTGGATTCTGCATGGCTAAACCGATAATGCCCACATCACGATGGTGCAAGCCCTTCATCGCGTTCCCTAAATGGGTCGCGTGATTTACCCCTTTGCGTAAGCATTGGCATGCGCCATCATAATCTTGTAAGGAATGTCCAACAGATGCAATGACCTTTTGTTCACGCAATAGATCAAAAACCTCTTCTTCGGTAACCAGCTCAGGAGCTAATGTCATAAGCTTGACTAGGCCTGGGCGAGCGACCGAGAAAACCTTTTGCATATTAGCAAGTGTTGGGGGCTCAATCCACTCTCCATTTTGCGCTCCCTTTAAGACTGGATTAATAAACGGTCCCTCCATATGAACGCCAACTACTTTAGCACCTTTGTTCTCCTTTATATTTGAATAAAATTCTAATATTTCAAGATTACGTTCGATGGGAGCTGTCATCGTAGTAGCCAATAGACCAGTAGTACCGTGCTTAGCATGGAAGCTGCAAATGCCGTCAACTGCTTCCTGTGTGCTGTCCATAAAATCAAATCCCGCACCACCGTGTACATGTAAATCAATGAATCCCGGTGCTAGAGCTGCACCTTTTCCATCGTATACATATTCTGCTTCTTGTCCATTTTCAGGGCCTACATAGATAATTTTTCCGTTTTCCATAAGGAGAATGGCCTGTTCAAGAATACCTTTTTCTGTAACAATATTCACATTTATAATTTTTTGTGTTTGAGTAACAGTCATGGTTTACTCCTCCTATTTTTCAAACTACAGGAAGCCTCTGTCTATTTTTGGTTAGGCGTCCGATTTATACGCATTTCCTAGAATTATTATGGAGAAAGCGTTTGTAAAAAAGTCTACGTAAGCGATTTCTCACTTATTATTGTAACAGAAAACAAGGCTGTTACCCAATAATCTTCTTACTCTTCAAGAAACAGACACACAACTGAAGTATTGACATATCAGCATTCTTGCTTGCTTCCAGCTAGTGTTTCTATATGACAAGCTGTAGTAGTTTACAAACAAAAAAGAGGGTTACACACCCTCCCTTTTATGAGTTCCTGCAACGCTTCTATTTCGATAAAGCTAATTGCTCCAATTCATCTAACAAGCCTTTAAAGACTTCCATTGCTTCCTCGATCGGCTCTGGTTTTGCCATATCGACTCCAGCTTTTTTCAATAATTCAATAGGATAATCGGAACCACCACTAGATAGGAAGTTCAAGTATCGCTCGACCGCTGGTTCACCCTCCTCCAAAATTTGTTTCGACAGAGAAGTAGCAGCTGAGAAGCCTGTAGCATATTTGTACACGTAGAAATTGTTATAGAAATGAGGAATTCTTGCCCATTCAAGATCAATCTCCTCATCAATTACCACAGAGTCTCCGAAATATTTCACATTTAACTCACGATACATGCTGGAAAGAGAGTCTACTGTCAGCGCATGCCCTTCTTCAATGGTAGCATGAATCATTTTTTCGAATTCAGCAAACATGGTCTGACGGAAAACAGTCGCTCTAAACTGCTCTAAGTAGTAGTTGAGCAGGTACATGCGTTTTTCTTTTTCAGTCGTTTGAGCAAGTAAATGCTGCATTAACAGGGCTTCATTTAATGTAGACGCTACCTCTGCTACAAAGATCTGATATTGAGAATAGGTGTATGGCTGGTTTTTATGCGAATAATAGCTATGCATGGCGTGGCCCATTTCGTGTGCTAACGTGAACATGTTATTGAGGTTATCCTGATAATTCATTAGCACGTAAGGATGAACAGAATATGTCCCCCACGAATAAGCACCGCTCGTTTTGCCTTGATTTTCATAGACGTCTACCCATCCTGAAGTGAATCCTTCATGCAGCACCTTTCCATAGTCCTCACCAAGTGGAGCCAATGAGTCCTCCACTGTTTTAACAGCCTCTTCATAAGGAATTTCCATGTTGGCTTCTGCTACAATCGGAACATATAAATCATACATGTGAAGCTCATCTACACTCAACACTTTTTTGCGTAAATCTAAATAACGCTGTAGTTCAGGCAAATTCTTATGGATGGTGGCGATGAGATTGTCGTATACAGATTGATCTACATTATCGTTAAAGAGAGACGCCTGTAATGCGGATGAATGCTTCCGGGTACGTGCATAGAACACATCACGTTTTACGCTTGCAATCAGTGTTGCTGCAATTGTATTTTTATGGTTTCGGTAGGTTTCATATAAGGCTTTGAAAGCATCGTGACGCACTCGTCGGTCTTTGCTTTCCATGTATTGAGAGTATCGACCTTTTGTTAGTTCAACCTCTTCTCCATTTTCATCTGTAACCATTGGAAATTTAATATCTGCATTGTTTAACATTGTAAAAATGTTGGAAGGAGCCCCTGCAATCTCACGCATTTCAGCAAGCAAGACCTCTTCCTCTGCTGACAACGTATGCGGCTTATAACGAATGATCTCCACTTCTAAAAATTTTCTGTAATGATCTAAACCACTTTCTTCTTTTAGTAAAGCTTCGAGACGCTCATCTTCTATTGCTAAAATTTCTGGTTGGATATATGCCAATGCACTGGAGACCTGCGTAGATAGAGAGGTTGCCCGATCTGTTAAAGCCTGGTATGTAGAGTTTCCGTTATCCTCATCTCTTCTCATGCGAGCGTACACGTACAGTTTTTCTATCAATTGAGACAGCTCATCCATTAATGTCAGCGCTTCTAACAATTGCTTCCCCGAATCAGCTAATTTCCCCTTAAAGCTTTGCGCTTTCTGAATCAAGCTTTTTGCTAGCTCTGCGTCTTTTTCCCAATCGTTATTGGAAGCGTAAATGTCTTCTAGCTTCCATTTGAATTGGTCCGGTACTTCGTTTCGTTTGGGTAATGTTTTGCTTTTGTTCACGGTAATACACTCCTTTTTATGGAAAATAGGCAGAGCCATCAGAAAAACTGGTACTATTCTCCATCGTACACCAAGCGAAGCTCTGATTCAATTCTTTGCGAGTTTCTATCACTACAGGATATGAACAAAACGAATCCTTGAAGAAAATCCAATAGAAAAAACCTGGCTTCTACACCAGGCTCCCCACTTGATTTCCAATCCCTACATATTCAAATCCAATTTTTCTCAATTCAGAGTGGGGTAATGCATTGCGACCATCAAAGATCAGAGGTTGCCTCATAATGTGGTACACATGTTCATAATCTAATTCAAGAAACTCTCCCCACTCCGTGCAAAGAATGACAGCATCTGCTCCGTTCACAGCCTCATAAGCTGTTTGAGTATAAGTTACCTGCTCACCTGAAAACACGCGTTGCATGTTAGGCATAGCAACAGGATCATAGGCAGTGATGAGCGCTTCTTTTTCTTGTAAAATCGTTAGCAATTTCTGTGCAGGAGCTTCTCGGATATCATCGGTATTTGGCTTAAAAGATAAACCTAATAATGCAATTCGCTTGTTAGCCAGGTCTCCTAAGCGTTGTTCCACCTTTTGCAAAAACCAAGTAGGCTGTTGCTCATTCACCTTAGCTACTTGATACAAAATAGTCAATGGCTCATTTCTCTCTTCCGCTATTGAGAGTAGAGCAGAAGTATCCTTAGGGAAACAAGACCCCCCATACCCCAAGCCTGCTCGTAAAAATTCTGGACCAATTCTGGAATCAAGCCCCATTCCAGTAGCGATAATCGAAATATCGGTTCCTAGCTTATCACTTAGTCGTGCTAGTTCATTCATAAAAGAAATTCGCATAGATAAAAAAGCATTAGAGGCATATTTTATCATTTCTGCATTTAATCGACTCGTTTTAATCCGTGGTGCTTCAATATTTTTGTATAATTCTTCTAATTGTTCAAAAGCTTGAGTAGACGAAGCTCCTAGTACGATGCGAGCTGGCTTTAATGAATCCTGTAGTGCACTTCCCTCCCGCAGAAATTCTGGGTTAGAGACAACGTGTATCTGTGGACAATCGGAAAAAAGCTCTGCTACTTGATCATTACTCCCTACAGGTACTGTACTTTTGATGACTAATACGCGTTCATAATCATCGTGACGAAGCATGTAGTGAACCTGATCTATTACATTCTTAAAAACGCGTAAATCAGCCCTTCCCTCCTGATCGGAAGGGGTGCCTACACAGATAAATATGATCTGAGCTGAAAGTAGTGCTACTGTATGATCAGTAGTAAATTCCAGCTTTCCTCTACTTATTACATCAACCAGAGCTTCATCTAAACCTGGTTCATATATGGGTGATTTGCCGCTTTGCAACAAGCGTATCTTTTCTTCGTCTACATCCACTCCCGTCACTTCATGTCCTGCCATTGCTAGTGCGACCCCTGTTGTAACTCCTACATATCCAGTTCCAATGACGGCTACTTTCATGCTGACACCTCCGCCATGATTTGGTGATATTCATGTTACCTGGTTGCTAAGTGCCTACTGTTTTCTTTTATTAATCGTATATATACGTTTTCCAAAACCTTACGTTGCTTGCTAATGTCATGTTGTTTCTCCACTTTCACACGTGCATTCAAGGTGTATTCTGTCCACCGCTGCTCTTCCTGGATCATACGAATCATCATTTTGGCAAATTTGCGAGGTGATCTCTCGGGAGCAAGTAACCCGCTTACACCGTGCTCTATCAGTTCTGGAATCCCAGCATGGCTGGTAGAAATAACTGGCCTTCCTGTAGCCATGGCTTCCATTAGCACATTAGGAATTCCCTCTTGATTGCCATCTTTCGCTGTTTTGCAAGCAAGTACAAACATATGACAACGAGCCAATTCCTCAGCTACTTGCAGGTGGCTGACACCGCCTTTAAGGGCCACACTATTTTGTAACTTATAGCGCTTAATCAATTTTTTTATTTTCTTTTGCTGATCCCCTTCCCCTACTATTGTTAATGTAGCATTTGGAAAAACCTTGTGTACATGTCGAAAGGCGCTAATGAGCGTATCCATTCCTTTTTTTTCTACCAGTCGCCCAATACTTAAAAATTTATAGGAATGATTCCATACAGATTGCATAGGCTGATAGGCAAATTTTTCAAGGTCAATTCCTGATCGCAGCAACGTTATTTTGTGTTTCGGGCATCCTAGTTTTATTATCTTTTTTTTCATGTGCTTACTTACGACTGTGAATGCGCTTCCTCTCCGAAACAATTGCTTTAATTGTCGTTTATATTTAGAATCAACATTGGGCCGGCGGGATACATCCGTTCCGTGAAACGACACCAGTAACGGTAATTTGGAACGTTTGGCAACCGGTAGTAATTCAAGCCCCCCTGTTCCAAATCTAGCGTGGAGTATCTTGATCTGTTTTCTCTTCACCCAATGATGGAGATTTGTTAACTTTTTTTTTACGTAGATTGACTTATGAGGAAATTGATCCACATTAATCGGTTTACTCCTAGTTACAACTAATGGTTCCACCTGTGTATGACCAATTAGTTGTTCGTAAATAAAGGTTTCACTTCTTGGAAGATAAATTCGCCGATATAAAAGAACACGATGCATGCTTTCATCCTCCCTGGTACAGCTTCTTAATATCCTGAAATTGCTGGTAGAGCCCTTGTTCCAATGAGGTATGTGGACGATAGCCAATCTGTTGAGCTGCTAGGGATATATCAGCACAGGTACGCCTCGAATCACCTTTTTCTGCTATTGTGAAGGTAATATCCGGCTCCACTTGCATGATCTTTGCCATAAGCGAAACGGCCTCTAACAAGCTAATTTCTCGTTCTCCACCGATGTTATAAACCTTCCCCACCTGACCGAACTCACTCGCCAACAGATTGGCTTCCACCACATCGTGTACGTAGCTAAAGTTACGGCTTTGACTACCATCCCCGTAAATTTGTATGGGCTCTTTGTGCATCATAGCTCGAAAAAATCGATGAAAGGCCATGTCAGGACGCTGTCTGGGGCCATATACGGTAAAATAGCGGAGTGCAACCACTGGTAATTGATAGGCTTTCACATAAGCTTTCATCAAATACTCCATTGAGACTTTGGTTACACCATAAGGGGAAAGTGGTTCAAGCGGAGCTGTTTCTTGTGTTAATCCTTCTTGCATTGTTCCATAAACAGAAGAGGAGGAGGCAAGCACTATTCTTCGCAATGATTGATGAGTAAGGCTAGCTTCTAATAGGATTTGGGTTGCAGTCACATTGTGTTTTACATACTCCTGAAAAGCATCCCCCCAGCTTGCTCGCACTCCAGGTAAGGCAGCCAGATGGAAAATATACTGAACACCCTTTAACAGATAAGACCAGTCAACATCCTGAATGGGTTGATTGATGAAATGAAATCGAGAATCCTGTAGACTATCCTTGATGTTGCGTTCCTTATAAGACAATGGGTAGTTCAGAAGCATATTGTCTACACCAATTACTTCATAATCGTCTGCCAGCAATCGCTCGGTCAAATGAGAGCCGATAAATCCTGCACAGCCGGTCACCACAGCTTTTTTCCTCATTTGCGATGACCTCTTTTCTTTTTGCGCTTCACTAGCTCTTTAATGACTAGAAAACATCCTCTCTTGCCAAAAATAGCACGATATTTATTCCCCCATCTCTTTAAATAATATTCATACGTCTGCCTCCGTAAATAATTACGTTTTTGAATCGACCTTGGCTCTGTCAATTGGTTTTGATGCTTTGTTCTGTTATATAGCGTTTTATCTATATGCTGAACGGGAAACTTTTCAATTAAGCGCAAAATCATTCGACGATCTTCCATAATTCTGCCACCATATTTGTCTGAGGTATCCCATCCCCCTACCTCTTGCAAGGCATTCACACGATAACAACGCGGTGCTACCATCCATCCATCATATTGTAAAAAATCATACTTCCCTCTAATTTGGTAATGTCTAATGCCTTTTCGCTTACGATATTTACCTTTATGAACACGCCACACATTCATATTTCCATAGTACAGAGCACATTTTTTCTTTTTTGTATTGTGTTGATTTTTCAAAATTACTTGTTTAAACCGTTCCAAAGTACGTTTGGCTAACCAATCATCGGAATCCAATTGAATAAGATAAGGAGTGCGAGTCAGTCCCAATGCCTTATTCATGACCTTCGATATTCCTGAATTCTTTTCCATACGATAGTATCTAATCTTCGAATGAGTAAAAAGGTTAGCGACAATTTCCTCCGTACTATCCGTAGAAGCATCATCAATGATGAGTATTTCCCAATCATCACAGGTCTGCTTCAAGACACTTTTTACCGCCTTTTTTAGCATATCCGATCGATTATAGGTAGGTATTACGACAGTAAACATGGGGATAACTGCATTATCTTCTATGTCAGTCATGAAACCCCAATTCTCCTTGTCGCAGGTAGTGTTATCGTCGAATGATCACTCATAATAAATATCCCCATGTCCTGTCGTGAAACATTTGGCACTCCCCCAACTAAATAAGATGAGCGCCCAAAAATACTGTCATGAATATAACAATCTAAATTTACTAATTTGGTGTCTTCTAATAAAATACTGTTTTCAATTCTTTGACAATTTCTTACCTCCGCTCCATTTTGGATACATACATAAGGACCAATTGTGCAGTTAGACAATAGGCAGTTTTCACCTATCATCACTGGGCCTATAATCTCACAATTATCAATCAGACTTCCCTCTCCTACTTGCACCTCAGTTCCAACTAATTTGTCTAGCATCCAGCGATTAGCCTCCAACCATCTCTCCATCGTCCCTACATCGGAATAAGGTAGTTTGGTTGTAGAATGCACTACCTTTTTACCTTGCTGTAAAAGTGCGGCAATGGCATCAGTAATTTCATATTCGCCCCGCTTAGATGGTTGTAATCCAGCAATTACTTGAAAGATAGCAGGGGTAAAAAAATAGGCTCCGATTACAGCTAAATTGCTTTTGGGAAACTGTGGCTTTTCAACAATGGATTGGATTTGTTCTCCTTGCACTTCAGCTATGCCAAAATCCTGTGGTTTCTCTACCTCACTTAGTAAAACGGCAGCGTAAGCATCTGTCTTAATGAAGCTGTCGTGTAAACTATGCAAGGACTCCATCATTAAGTTATCCCCTAAAAACAAAGCAAACTTATCTTCAGCTATAAAGGATTCAGCTAATGAAACAGCATGGGCAATACCCAATGGCTCCTGCTGTTCAATATACCTAATCACTGCGCCATATTTTTGTCCATTCCCAACATACGCGGGTATTTGCAATTGGTTTGGACTAATCACGATACCTATTTCCCTAATACCGACATCGAGTAACTTTTGCAAACAATGCTGGATTACCGGTAGATTAGCTACAGGTAGGAGTGTCTTGGGCTGTGAATAGGAAAGTGGATATAGTCGTGTGCCGCGGCCAGCGCATAAAATTAACCCTTTCAATTGACATTCACCCCTGTTCCATAGAGATATCTATACTGTATGCACAGGGATAACAACGGTTTGGGTGATTGGCCATAATTACCCAAATAGTGGCGGATGCCTATGTAAAAAGCGCCTACGTTTTCTGGCGTGGGCGCTGTTTTTTCTGTTCACGTGTCTGAATTGCCTTAGAGAAAACTTCCAGATATTCATTAGCTGTTTTTTCCCATGTAAATTCACTTGCTCGTAATATCGAACGTGAGGCAAAGGTTGTAAAGAAAGAGGCAGAATTCCACATTTTTCCCCAAAGGTCTGGTATAGTTTTCACCCATTCATTAGGAGGAATGAGATAGCCGGTCTCATTGTGTTCAACCACCTCTCCTATTCCTCCTTTTGTTGAAGTTAAAATAGGCTTTCCTGCCGCCATTCCCTCTATATTAACCCGGCAAAACGGCTCATTCCAAACGGATGGAGTAGCTACAATATCACAGATATGATACCACTCTGGCATCTGTTTCGAAGGGATAAAATTAACAAAGCGTACCTTTTCTTTCAGGGGTTTAGCCAATTTTTTCAAATAGCGCACGTATTTGTTTTCCTCATTGTTTCCATATCCTTTTCCGCCAACGATGAGAAGACGTGCATGCTGGTCTCGCTTAGCGATCTGTTTGAAGGCATGAATTAAGAGATGTATCCCTTTTTCGTGCATTAATCGCCCTGCATACATCATCACGCGGTGATGCTGTTTATAACCCAGGGCCTCTCGTTTTTCGGAAATGATCTTCTGCCCCTCCTTAGACAGTGAATAAGTGGCAACATCTACTCCAAGGTGAACGGCGTGTATCTTCTGTTTTGAGATACCATGTTTCTTGATAAGATATCGTCGTAGATAGTTACTGTTGGTAATAAAACAATCTACCTGCTTTTTCACTTTTTTCATACGGAGAGGCGAAATCACCCTACGTGAAGCAAATACATGAGAATGCATATTTAGAACAATAGGTATATCTTTACAAGCCTTGCGCACTATAGAAACAAAACTTGGACGATTCTCTATTAAAATTAAATCAGGCTTGTTTTTTTTTATTCGACTTGCTACTTGCTTTATATAAGACTTTTGTCCATGATACGATAACCGAATGTACTTGATTCTGCCATCTCGTTCTGATCGTGGGTAATCTTCACAGGTTCTTGTGTAAATTTCGATATCATGAGACACTGCTAATCTTTTACTTACCTCATCAATATCCAACTCAACTGAACTACCTCGAACAGGTGGAACAGAAAAAGGGCCAGGACTTATGATTGCAATCCTCATGCTCTGTTCGATTCCCATTCCTTTTTAATGGCAAGCACGATCTGATAAATTTGTTCTCGTTCCTTGTTCCATTGAAGAACTACTTTCTCCACTTGTTGTTTCCATTTTTCGCTATTGTGCTGTAACATCTCCCATCGATTTATCATCGCTGCCATTTTGGATTCCATCGTAGCCATTACCTGCTGATATTCTTTGATTTGTTCTTGCCATGCAGTTCGCTCCTTCTCCAACTGATCTAAACGCTGCTGCATTTCCTTCCACTGATTAAGTAATTCTTGTTTTTCTTTCGCTCTTTTTGGATATAGTCCCTCCAATAACACGGCATCAGGGATCACCCGGCAGTCATTTTGGCCCCCTGAGGCTTGCAAATCAAACATGGCCGAGAAAACAGAAGGCCCTCCCTCAGTATTCAGTTCTAGCTGCTTTCGATTATCCATTAGTTCTCCCTCCTTTACTTGTTATATTCTATGTACATAACCGGCTGATGGGTGCATACCTACTAGGTTGTTCTCATTCAAATCATGCAATGTCAATCGGCAATCTTAATGGCTGGCTATTATAAAGCAAGGAATACAAAAACCCCTTTGCGCATCGGTAAAGAGCATGAAAACATAAAGCCTTTTATCGATTGCGTAAAGGGGTTTTTTCTTTATCTATTTTTTTCCTGCAGCCTATATGATCTCTGGTTGGTTACCTACCGTCCCTCTTTTACAGCTACTTGGCGACGAAATCGCTGACTGTACTCTCTCGCTTCCTCAACAGAGCAGACCTGATTGCGTTGCCACTCCAATAAGATACGGTCAATATAGCGGATAAATAGCTTGCCAACAGACTGTGCCTCTCGCAAGGCTGCTATGATTAGTTCTTCTGCATATCTATCCTCTTCCACCCAAATTTGTAATGTCTCTACCTCAATGGGAGAAAGCGGTCGACCAAAAGTTTGTTCAAATTGTGTGTACAAACTATCTGGCTGCTGTTCCTCATCTAATGTAAATAGCATCGTATCAGTAGGTCCGCCCGGTATATCCATATGAGAAGTAACTGCCACTTCCTGTCTGGAATCACTAAATGCTTCACGTTGTACTTGATAACTTTGTTTCAAGCACTCAAACAAACGGTCATAGACAACAGAAAGATTGTAGCTTTCCGAACGAAAGCCTGTTTGTTCATCAACATTCTCATCAATGCTGATCCATTGATCCTTCATCATTTTCTGCAACAATTGTATTAAACGCAATCCAGACATGGAGAGCCGATCCTCAAGCTGCGATAAGGTGGGAAATTGATTCCCTTCTTGTTGAAACGACAAGAGGTGGATAATTAACATCATTTCTTCGTCCGCTAACGACATACGTTTATAATTTTTTAATAATAAATTAGAAACGGACGTAGAACCCTCTTGTATCAATTGTCTTATTTGTCGATCCATGTCGTGCTTTCACCTCTTCCCTATTATAACAAGGACAGGCAAATTCACCTAGTAAAAAAACACATAAACCATTGGAGGATCTTTCTTTGCCATACAAAAAGCTGAAAAAGAAAACAGCTAGTAGAAAGGGGGATTTCTACTAGCTGTATCGTTCCTTCAGTGCTATTTTATTTTTTATTTATAAACAGCAGCTGTTTCTTTTACCATTTCAGATACAGATTCTAAACCGCCACCGGATAGGTACCAGTATCCTGGATCTAGGTAAATGACTTTATTGTTTTTAACTGCATTCGTTTTCTTCACAATTTCATTTTCTACTACTTGTTTCGCAGAGGATTCACCTTTTTTAATAGCCGCAGTACGGTCAACTACGAAAATGTAATCAGGGTTCTTCTCCAAGATGTACTCGAAAGAAACACTTTGTCCATGTGTAGATGCGTCGATTTTATCATCTGCTTGTTTGAAGCCAAACACGTCATGAACAATACCAAAGCGAGAAGTAGAACCATAAGCACTTACTTTACCATCGTTAGCAAGAATAACTAAAGCTTTTTTCTCGTCAGCTTTTGTTTTTTCATTTAGATCTTTGATTTCTTTTTCAATTGTAGCTAGCATTTCATCAGCTTTTGCTTCTTTATCAAAAATTTGAGCCAATGTTTTTACTTTAGTAGTGAAGGATTCCATGTATTTCTTATCATCAACATCCATGTAGATTGTTGGAGCGATCTTTTTAAATTCTTCATACTTATCGGCTTGACGACCAGCAATGATGATTAAATCAGGTTTTGCTTCATGAATTTTTTCAAAGTCAGGCTCTTTCAAACCGCCAACATTGATATATTTTTCATCTTTGTATTTATCTAGATAGCTAGGTAGGCTTTTTTGTGGCAAACCAATTGGTTCTACGCCTAATGCATCCATAGTGTCAAGGGAACCAAAGTCAAACACAACGACTTTTTGTGGATTTTTCTTAACTACTGTCTCACCCAATTCGTGTTTTACAGTAATTTCTGCAGGAGCTGCTTGTTTTGCTGCTTCTGGTTGAGCACCAGATGTTTTATCTGTAGCATTATTTGACCCGCAAGCCGCAGTAACCAATGCCAGCATAAATGTAGCAAATACCATTGCTAATTTCTTCAACATTCTCACCTCTATAAATTTTTTGAAACAAGATGTAGAACAGATCATTTGCTAGGAAGATCTGCTCTTCCTTCAGCTAATGAAACAAAGGTAAAACTTATCTGTGCCTGCTTTGTACCTTCTTTCTCTTCCTCCAAGTGTCCTATGTCAATTCACGTACCTACATTACTGCGCGGTCCGTGATCCCCCTTGCTTGAGTGACGACAGGATGCTTGTCATTTAGGTATTACCCAATTTGGAATCAACCAGCAGGCTCTTTTGTACGTTAAGAAAGGGAGGAAAGAAGGTTTCCCACATCGGCAGGCCAGTTTTGCCATTCTTTTCGGTTCTTTGTTTCATGAATCCAACTACATCCGTTTGCGTTCTCATTACGATTTGTAAATGGTTTTCAGCGATATTTTTTGTTAAGCGAAATAGACACAAATGTCATTCCCCTCGATGTTTTGGATATTGAAATCCATCTCATACAAGTCCTGTAAGACCTTAGGGTTAATGATTTCTTGGGTCGAGCCCTCTTTGACGATTTTGCCGTCTTTTAATGCAACAATATAATCGGAATAACAGGATGCAAAGTTAATATCATGAATAACAATGATGATCGTCTTGCCTAATTCAGCTACCAAACGACGCAGGGTTTTCATGATTTGCACCGAGTGCTTCATATCCAAGTTATTAAGTGGCTCATCCAACAGGATATAATCCGTATTTTGCGCGATAACCATTGCAATGTAAGCTCGTTGTCTTTGTCCACCACTTAATTGATCTAAATATTTATCCTGCATCTCTTCCAGTTCCATATAAGCAATCGCTTCTTCGACATATTTCCAATCTTCCGGCGATAAATTACCCTGTGAATATGGAAAACGACCGAAACTTATCAATTCTTTCACGGTTAAACGAATATTAATATGGTTGGACTGTTTTAGAATCGAAATTTTCTTGGCCAAATCGTTGCTGTTCCATTTACTTATTTCCTGTCCTTCAATATAAACCTCGCCTTCATCTTTCTTGAGCAAGCGGCTGATCATGGACAGCAATGTACTTTTTCCAGCACCGTTGGGACCGATAAAGGAGGTGATGCTTCCCTTTTTTATCTTCACCGATATATTTTCAACAACAGGCTTATTCCCATAGAATTTTGTGACGTTTTTAACTTCTACCATGCTTTATTCTCCTTTAACAGCAGATATAAGAAGTACATACCACCAATAAAATTGATGATGACACTGAGCGGTGTCGAGAATTGAAAAACCCGCTCCACGATGAACTGTCCGCCAACTAAAGCAATGGTACTAATCAGCATAGAACCAATAAGCAAATACTTGTGCTGATACACCTTTAAGAATTCCCGTGCCAGATTGGCTACCAATAATCCCAAAAAGGTAATCGGACCAACTAATGCGGTTGAAATAGAAACTAGCACCGCAATTACGATCAGTAATCTTTTCACAACTCGCTCGTAGTTAATTCCTAAATTAATCGCTTGATCTCTCCCCAAAGACAAGACATCGAGGAATTTTAACTGTTTAAAAACATAACCACAAGCTAAGGCTATTCCAATCACAGATAGCATCAGGATATCTGTGTTTACACTGTTAAAGCTGGCAAACATTTTATCCTGAATGACCTGAAATTCGTTTGGATCAATTAACATTTGCATAAACGAGGATAGACTGGAGAAAAAGGTTCCAAAGATAATCCCCACTAAAAGCAAGAAAAATATATTCCTGCCCTCGCCTCTAAACAGCGTTTTAAATAAAATGCTTGAGAATACAATCATGAGCCCTACTGAAAGAATAAAGTTAACGTTATTATTCATGATTGTGATGTGCATAGAACCAAATAAGAAAATGACCAATGTTTGAATAAACATATATAACGAATCTAATCCGATGACGCTAGGAGTTAAGATTCGGTTATTCGTTATCGTTTGAAATACAACAGATGAGAACGCAATCGCTCCCCCAGTCAATAAGATAGCAAGTACATTTTTACTGCGTTTGGGAAGAACATAATCCCAATTATTCGCATTCATCTTGTAGAAAATAAATAATCCGATCAAGACGATTGCGATCATCGCAAGGATGCCCAACATTCTTCTACATTGTTGCATATGCATTTCTCCTCATGAGTAAGTACAGGAAGATTCCACTGCCAATAACTCCGACCATAAGTCCAATCGAGAGCTCATAAGGAAAAATGACGATACGCCCTAATATATCACATGCTAGGACAAATACGGCTCCGAGTAAGGCTGTATGCGGTAGACTGTTCCGTAGATTATCCCCACGATAAATGGAAACGATGTTAGGAATAATTAAACCAAGGAATGGAATCATTCCGACTGTGAGCAATACCAGAGAGGAAATCATAGCAACGATGATTAATCCGATATTGATCACACGCTGATAGTTGAGTCCTAGATTAACCGCGAATTCTTCTCCCATTCCTGCGACCGTGAATTTATTCGCATAAAGAAAGGCAATAATGACAAGCGGGATACTAATATACAAAAGCTCATATCTTCCCTTCATGATCATGGAGAAGTCTCCTTGTAACCATGAGGATATATTTTGTATCAGGTCATATTTATAAGCAAAGAAAGTGCTTATAGAACTGATAATATTACCAAACATGATACCTACCAATGGAATAAAGATATTGTCTTTGAACTTTATTTTTTTAAGGATTTTCATAAAAATAAAGGTGCCGCCTAAAGCAAAAATAAATGCGACAATCATCTTTACAATCGGACTCTCTGTAGTAAATAGCATGAGTGATACCAGCACTCCTAATCGAGCGCAGTCCATCGTTCCAGCAGTAGTAGGAGATACGAATTTATTACGGGTGATCTGCTGCATGATTAAACCACAGATACTAAGGCTAATCCCAGCCACAATAATGCTAACTAATCGTGGAACACGGCTGATTAAGAAAATTTCAACTTGCTCATCATTAAAATTTAGAATGTCAAGTGGAGTAATGTTTTTGACTCCAATAAATAAGGAGCACATGGATAGGATGATTAATGCTAAAAATAAATATCTCTTTTTCATAGTTCCCCCCGTATGACATTAGCAACTGATGCGATTTTTAGTATTTAATCGTTCTATTTTCGTGTTATGGATCAATTATGTAATTGTTTATATTACAAATTATTACAAATGAGATTGATTTTCATTAACCATCATCCAAAGAGTATTATAAATGATTTTCATTCTCACATTCAACTGTTTTTTCGTAATTTCTACATTTCTAGCCTTTTCTTCACAAAACAAAGTAGTTTTAAACAATAGAAAACAGGAAAAACCTCTTGTTCTTATTTTGAACAAGAGGTTTTCATACTATTTAACAAATGAAAAGTTTATTGATTGATAAACAATCTATTATGGATATAGTCTATACAACAGACGTGGGAATGGAATTGTCTCACGTACATGATCCAATCCACAGATCCAAGCCACTGTTCTCTCTAAGCCCAAGCCGAATCCAGAATGAGGTGCTGTTCCATATTTACGTAGGTCCATATACCATTTGTAGGTTTCTTCAGAGAGGTTATGCTCATTAAAACGTGCCTCTAGTAATTCTGGATCATCAATACGCTGGCTACCACCAATAATCTCTCCATAGCCCTCTGGAGCAATCAAGTCTGCACAAAGAACCACTTCTGGACGTTCTGGATGTGGCTTCATATAAAATGCCTTAATTTCCGCAGGATAATGCGTAATGAAAACAGGCATATCAAAATGCTCAGCAATTGCGGTCTCATCTGGCGCACCAAAATCATCGCCCCATTTAATCTCGCTACCTTTTTCTTGAAGAAGCTTAATCGCATCATCGTACGTAATGCGCGGGAATGGTGCTTTAACCTTTTCCAGCTTCGTAGTATCGCGATCTAGTGTTTTTAACTCACGTTGGCAGTTCTTTAATACGGACTGAACCACATGCGATACAAAATTTTCTTGAATGCGCAAGCTTTCCTCATGGTCAACGAATGCCATTTCCGGTTCAATCATCCAGAACTCAATTAAGTGACGTCGTGTTTTGGATTTCTCAGCACGGAATGTAGGACCAAAAGAAAATACACGTCCTAAAGCCATTGCAGCAGCTTCCATGTACAACTGACCACTTTGGGAGAGATACGCATCTTCATCAAAATATTTCGTATGGAACAAGTTAGTTGTTCCTTCAGCAGATGTAGGTGTCAAAATCGGCGGATCTACTTTATAAAATCCATTGATTTGGAAGAACTCGTACACGGAACGAATAATTTCGGAGCGAACAGCCATCGCGGCACGTTGACGTGGAGAACGCAACCATAGATGACGGTTATCCATCAAGAAATCTACCCCATGCTCTTTAAGAGAAATCGGGTAATCTTGGGCAATTTGAATAATTTCTACTCCTGTTACAGTTAGCTCATAACCGCTTGGAGCACGATCATCTGCGCGTACCATTCCTGTTATGTACAAAGAACTTTCCTGGGTTAGTTCTTTCGCATTGTTCCAAGCTTCTTCGCTTACTTCTGCTTTTACTACAACCCCTTGGATAAATCCGGAGCCGTCACGCAGTTGGAGAAATTGAATCTTTCCACTGCTTCTCTTGTTGTATAGCCAGCAACCTATCTTGACTTCTTGCCCGACATGTTGCCCGACCTGACCAATTGTAATTAATGACATAATAAGACCTCCATTTATCTGTACCAGATAACCCTTACAATTATACTATCCTCGCTCTACTAATTTCAACGATTGTTCTTGCTTCTTTTTCGGCATGGAAAAAAGCCCCTCCTTAGAGAGACTTTCCTTCTACAAATTGCTTAATACGAGCAATGCCCTTTTCCAATTGTTCCATAGATGTTGCATAAGAAATGCGAATATTTTCAGGAGATCCAAAGCCACTACCCGGGATTAAAGCTACCTTTTGTTGTTCTAATAACGCTTTACTCCAGTCATCTATATCAGTAAAGCCCTGTTTTTCCATGGCTTTAGCAACATTCGGGAAAACATAGAAGGCTCCCTCTGGTTTTAGGCATGTCACACCCTCGATTTCATTTAATAAATCGACTACACGATCACGACGCTTCACAAACTCGCCACGCATCATTTCCAAGGAAGTTTGAGGTCCTGTCAATGCCGCCAATGCTCCATATTGAGCAAAAGAAGTTGGGTTAGAAGTGCTATGGCTCGACAAATCAACCATGGCACGAATCAATTTCTCATTCCCTAAAGCGTAGCCCATCCGCCAGCCTGTCATGGAGTATGGTTTAGACATTCCGTTAATAATCACTGTGTTTTCATAGGCTTCTTTGCCAAATGAGGCTACCGTGACGGCTTCATGACCATCATAGATCAGCTTTTCATAAATTTCATCAGAAACCATTAATACATTATGTGACAAGCAAACATCAACAATTTCTTCCAATTCCTTACGCGTATAAATGCTGCCAGTAGGATTACTTGGAGAATTTATAATGAGTGCACGTGTCCGGGGGGTGATAGCCTGTTTTACTTGCTCGGCTGTTACCTTGAAATTGTTGGATTCCTTTCCTTCAACAAAAACAGGAACCCCCTCTGCTACCTTGACCATCTCTGGATAGCTCACCCAATAAGGAATCGGGACAATCACTTCATCACCAGGGTTTAACAACGCCATGAACAAGTTGAATAAGGCATGTTTTCCCCCATTCGTCACGATGACTTGCTTGGTGGTGTAAGTCAAATTATATTCCTGCTGATACTTATTGCTGATGGCTTGTAACAATTCAGGAATACCGGCTGTTGCAGTATACTTGGTTTTTCCTTCGCGCATCGCTTTTTCTGCTGCTTCAATGATATGTTCCGGGGTATTAAAATCAGGCTCCCCCGCTCCAAAGCTAACAACGTCAATCCCTTGTCGCTTCATTTCGTTTGCTTTCGCCGTAATAGCCAAAGTAGAAGATGGAGAAAGAACTGTGACTCGATTTGCAAGTTTCATGGAAAACCTGAACCTCCTGGTAACGTCGTGTTATAAAAAATGCCAAATACTTTATTGTTAGCCTATCACACATAGATATAGATGTATAGTTCTTCGTTATAGAATCTTAAGGGCTATTATCAAACGTACAAGCGACTATTTTATGAACGACTATGGGAGTTGGTGCATCTAATAAAGGTATCAAATATACTGTAATGTAGCATCAAGGAGGGGACCTTTTGGAGTATACCAATTTTCTTAATTGCCTAGCTCTCATTTGGGTAATCCCAAAAGAAAATCAAGATGTGGAAGTAGTAAATCCGACCCCGGTACAACCAATCGACACAGGGAAACAAGGGGCTGTCTTCGAATTAATGTATAGCATTTGCGCCAAGATGTCTGGCGAGCTAAAGGATTGTGAAGGTAAATATTACGCCTTGCCACCACTTAGACAACATTCAGACTTACTCCCAGACAGCTCTGAGCGCGACAACAATGACATTGTAATGAAACAAATTACTGGAATGGATTTACGTGAATATCTACTAACGAAGATCTTAACTACAGAATTATTGCTGAAGCTAATACAGATACTTTCCATCTTAAAAAAAATTAGTTCTGAACAAGGTGATCCGGATAAGAAAAATCTCTATCTGCTACCATCTGGACAGCTTAAGGTAAAAGATGCGGATAAAAGTGCTTGGCGAGATCGAACCTATCTTTATCCCCGAAAATTACTTATCGGTCTTGCTACCAAACAAGCCACTCTCGTTCTTGCTTTCGTGGAAAAAATAGTCTCTGAGCTGTACAACGAATGGAAACAATCTCATGATATGAACAGCTTAGCTTGTCATATGTACAGGGGCATTTCTCAGAAGAAATTACAAAACCCCGAAACTATCGCAAATGAAGCAACTCATCCTCTCCTCACCATTCATGATCCCGCCCTTTTTGAACAAATGCTTGAAAGTATGGTAAGTAACATTCACAAGGAAGAAATAGAAAAAATGCTATCGGAAAAACAAATAGAAACAAAACATGATAATGCTGACCTTAATGAACAAGCTTATCTAGAGCAAAAGGAACAAGCCCCTGCGTTGAAAAAGCATGTCTCTCAAATGAACTATACCTTTACCATTCAGAGTAACAATACATTAAAGCAAACATATTTTGTGCCTACCGGAAAGAACCAGAAAAACGTTGTGGTCTTATTTTCAAAGCGTTAATCTTTTCTGAAATATGTAACACCCAGATAGGTCAGAATATTATGAGGTTTTTCTTCAGTAAAAAGAGAAGACCGAAACACCATGGCCTCCATGGTGTTTCTAGTTAGTGATTATCTCAAGCTCGTCAAATTGCTACTCCACTATTTCAACTGCCTGATCCTCTACCCTTTTTGTACCAATTGCTATCCATTCCACCTGTCCAGATACCTCGCGATTAGCAATTTGACGTAAGATTTCAATAGTCACTTTATCGGACTCCTTCTTCTCTGCAACGACAAAACAAAAAGGTATATCTGTCGTTGCCATAAATACATATTCCTTCTCTTGGAAGGGTTCTGTTAAATTGATTGTCAAGCTTGTTCTCACGCGACCTTGTTGTAACGTAAAGTTTTCTTTTCCGACTTGTTGTAGATCTATGATTTCCAACTGATTCGGTGGATGATCCAATGCCACCTCAGATGGAACACTTGGAGGATCGCTAACGATTTGATTTTCCACAATAGAAGGATCTACAACAGAAGCATCTGATTGATTTGATACTGCTTGCTCACCTTCTATTTTTTTCTCAGCGTTAAAAAATTCATGCAAATGTCGAGCCAATTCGGACAATGGTTGCAGATGATGCTCTGTCAACCCGAAAATCTCTGGCATTGTACACATAAATTGCGCAACTTGATGCGGAAGCTGGGAAAAAATTTGATCGTCTATATTTGGTTTTACATCAACAACCTTGCAATCGCTGTCCTCATAATAGGATGGTACGCCAGAATAAGGTGACTCCTCGTCATTACTTTTTTCTTCATCATTCCATTTTGTAATGAAGTGCTGCTGACTTTGTGGAATTTTTGATGACACTAATTTAAGTTCCGAATATGTTGGGCTTCGCTTAGAAGAATAACGTTTTGGCTTTCGACGACTTTTTCGTTGCTTTCGCTTTTTGGATTGTGGACGGTTAGGCTTACGGATTTCCATTTGAGAAGATTCCTGCAGCAATGTCTTCACGTCATTTGCCGTGTAAGGTATAGAGGTCTCCTCCTCTTGGATGTAAAAATCGGAACTATCATCAATCCAATTATTAACCAAGGCTGTTTCCAGTGCATCTAGCTCTTGAAGAGCTTTGTTTTTCTTTTTCAATTTCCTTTGCCTGTTTTTAATATTCTGCTTTTGTAAGTTTTGTTTAGCCATATTCTTTTCCTTTCCTTATTGTCATGAATACGATATTGTATGTAGGAAAGAAAAACATGACCATTCTTTTTTAATTGACAAAAAGAAAAACCGATAGATGAATCCATCGGTCATTACGCTACTACCATATCTATTTCGGCCAGCTTTTCGCGGAATTGATCACCACTTAACACTTCAGCCTCCAATAACACCTGTAGACTATAGCGATAAACTGAATCATGTTCGTTGAGCAAAGACCGTGTTTTTTCAAGCAATCCTTCAATGATAGAATGTACTTCTTGATGGACTGCGTTTTTATCCGCATATTGCATATTAATAATCCCTAATTTAGACATACCGCTTTGAACAATTTCTTGCGCCATTTGCAGGGCTTGTTCAAAATCATTTTTAGACCCCGTGCTACGTCCGCCATAATAAATTTCTTCTGACACTGCACCCGCAAGGCAAACCATAATCTGCCCTTCCATATACTCACGGGTATAAAGATAATGATCGTCCATTGGGTTTTGACGTACATAACCTAATGCTTGTCCGCGAGGGGTTAATGTTACCTGTGACACGGAGCCAGGGCGTACTCGTTCGCTTACAATAGCATGTCCCAATTCATGAATCGCTACCCGCTCCTTCTCAGTCTGAGGTGCTTCACGATCGGTCATTTCCCCCATCATTACTTTATCGATAGCAAGTGAAAAATGACTTTGCATCACTTTATCGGATTTATCACGCATTGCATAAATAGCAGCCTCATTGCACACACTTTCTAATTGGGCACCGGAGAACCCAAATGTTTCTTGCGCCACTTTTTCCAATTTTACGTCAAGTGCAAGTGGTTTATTTTCTGTGTGTATGGTTAATATTTGTTCGCGGGCTGGTTTATCTGGCAAATCGACCTGGATGTGGCGATCAAAACGACCTGGACGCAATAATGCAGCATCAAGCATATCTTTTCGGTTCGTTGCCGCCATAATGAGTATGCGCGGTTTTTCACTTGTAGTCATACCATCCATTTCGGTTAACAGTTGGTTTAAGGTTTGGTCATATTCTCTTTGCTGCTGACCATCGCGTTTTCCACCAATAACGTCAATTTCGTCAATAAAAATAATCCCGCTATCTTGATTGTTTTTCTCTGCTAAAGCACGAACTTCCTTAAACAATTCACGAATACGCTGAGCTCCCACCCCTACGTACATCTCTACAAATTGTGAGCCAGATGCTGCAACGAATGCAGAGTTCGTATAATTGGCGGCAGCCTTTGCCATCAACGTTTTACCTGTTCCAGGAGGTCCCGTTAACAGTACACCCTTTAAGGGACGAATTCCGTATTGAGCGATCGCATCCTTATGCAATAGGAAATCTAGGGCTTCCTTGATTTCTTTTTTTGCACGTTGCTGTCCTCCGATATCGGCAAATGTAATATTGGATTTCTTCACAACCTGACTACCACTTTTGCTTTTACCAGAACCAATCTGCATGCCACCTTGTTTGGAAAACAACAAGTATGTACCTGCTAAAATTGCCCCAAACAGCAAAAATGGTCCAATATTAATACCCAAAAACAGCAAGAAAACGATAACCGCTGGTACTACACCAAACAATATTTCTTTACCCAAGGTTTGCCACCTCGCTTGTTGACTGTTTACGAGGAATAATTTGGTAGTATTCATCAGTTCCTCGTTTCAAAAAAATATAAACATTTGCATCGTCAATGCGTCCATATGCTTCATCAAGCTTATAACGATCTTTCATTTGAGCTAAAATGGTAGGAATTTTACTATAAGCCTTGCCTTCGATGGCTTCTGTTAGTCCAAATAGTCCCTCATTCCAGACCGGCTTGAGTGAATCAGCTTGATTGGTAAGCATTATATCAAATGCCTTCCCGCGTGCATAGGCTTGAAGTGTTTTTAACAGCTCCGGGTATTCTTCTACAAATTTATCTGAATTTGTGACCTGTAGCTTCATATCAACACGTTCTTTATTCATCTTAAAATCGACCAAGGTAGCCGATGTTAGTTGTTGTGCCTTTTCTCGTAATGGACTTTCTATCTGCATCTTTTGGTATAAAAACCAGCCACCAAAGAGGAGCGTAAGTGCGGCAAGCAGTGACAGTAACATAGGTACTTTACGTAATTTCACCAATAACTCCCCTTTCTTTACTCATAAAAATTTTTATTTGTTCCGTTCAGAGCGGCTATCTTATCAGTTACGAAACCAAGTATAGCATTTTTATGCTACCTTTTTGCTATGTATTTGCTGGAACTACGACCAATTCCATTGAATAGAAATAAGGTGATAAAGTAAGAAAACCCTTTCCAGAAGGAACGGGTCATCTTATGATTTTGGAATATTTAACGTATATGCCCGTATTTTTTGACCAGTCAAAAAATCATAATATACGTAGTTGTAACGATTTTGCTTGTCCACTAAAGTGACTTCCCATAGCTTCTTATCACCCTCTATGCCAGGTACAATGCGTTCGATCTGAGCTCCTGGATATGAGGCTTCCGCTACTTGTTTAACTTTCGTGCGTGGAAAAGCTTTTTCCAGTAAGTCAAATGTGACGTGTTCTTTGCTAAACCAAGCCACCACTGGGGTTCCTACCTTGTTTTTTCCTGTAACTACTATATAGGCTTCCCGTCCTCGATATTCTTCTATCGTATCGATCTCAGCAATGTTTGTTTTTTCTGCTACTAATGCTCTGGCCTCTGCTTCTAAGGTGTAACGCTCAGACAATAAGCTGGAAAGTAGCTGATACAGGGATACGCCTAGCACAACAAGCGCACATGCTGAAATGATCAAGATGCGTTTCCACACAATGATTCTCCTACTTCCCTAAAAATTAAAAATTAGTTGATCTGATCTATCGCCCTTCTGGTTCTTCAACTGAAGCAAGACGACCATACGCTTCAATTGTTTTCTTTCATCATCATACCACAAGTGATAGTCAATTGTAGTTGATTGCTGCAATTGTACAAGTTCATTTTCTACAGGAAAAGATGGTCCCAACCATTCTCGTAAAAGGTCTTTGACTTTTTCTGGCTGTAGGCTAACGCTATACCCTCGCAAACCTGCTTCATCTCTTGAAACGAGTGCGACAGGCTGTAGCTGTGAAATTTGATCTTTCAAGAGTGAGGCATGCTCAGATGGTGTAAACAAGGCATAGGGCAGTACGTTCAAATCCCGTTGTTCATTATCTATGACGAGCGAAGCACCTCGATTGTTACGTTCAATTTTCACTTTTTTTCCCTGTAATGCCCCAGTTAGTTGAAAGTGATTGCCTCGATAGCTCCCTGTAAAAGGTTGATTCTGTATCTTGACTCCAAATGGAGTTGCTTTCTCTGCAAAAAGCTGGTCAATCAATTGTTTTAGATTGGTGTTATTTTGATTTTGATCCGCATTCCAGCTACTTTTATCATTCAGCTCATTCGTCCTGTCTTGTGCTACAGATAGCTTGTCTGTTGCTTGCCCCAGCAATACACCCAAACCAAATAAGCAAGCTACTATTGGCACCAACAGCCAAAGATACCGTTGCTTCACGTACATGGGTAACCCCTCCCTTACGTATCTCCTAACAATTATGAGATACAAGAAGGTTTTAGAACCACGTGGAAAACTTACTAATTATAGAGTCATGAGAAGTAGCCATACTATCAGTACACCACAAGGAGGTGAGCGTGTGAATCAAACCGACAGGAGCCTTGTCCTACCTAAACAGGGTTGGGAACAACACGATTTGTACGAATCCTGGGTAGGTCTGTCCTCACCGCTGCGTACCTTGCCACCTACCGCTACGCTCTCTGTTCGTCACTCCTCACTTACAGATTTATGGCAAACAGAGATGCAACGGACGGATTAAATTTTTTCTCTGCCTACACACCTACACTACACTGTCTCCTGCCGTATCAACCACTTGGCAGGAGCCTTTGTCATATGGATAGGCGACTTTTATGAGCTTATTGCTTTAATAATGCAAACACACGGTTCACTTCAGCGATTGCTTTTTGTTCATCCATTGTGATTAACTCTTTATCTTTCATTAAGAAATGCCCATCAACAATTGTATCTGTTACATCATAGCCATTTGCTGCATAAACGACATGGGAAATCGGATCATTTGCCGGTTGGAAATGTGCTTGGGCAGCATTTAGCATAATCATATCTGCTTTTTTCCCTACTTCTAAGGACCCTAAGCTGTCTTTTTGGAACACAGCATCTGCCGCATAACGTGTAGCCATGCGAAGCGCTTCTTCTGCCGGAACCACTTCTGGGTCATAGGAAACACCCTTATGCAGGATAGCTGCTAATTTTAGCTCTTCAAATAGATTCAAGTTGTTGTTACTTGCTGAGCTGTCAGTTGCCAAACTTACACAAACACCTTTCGCAAGCATCTCAGGTACTCTTGCTACACCACTTGCCAATTTTAAGTTACTAATTGGATTATGAGCTACTTTAACATCATATTTAGCTAATGTATCAATTTCTTCATCCGTTAAATGCACAGCATGGGCAACTAGTGTAGGGTGATTAAATACACCTAGATTTTCTAAGTGA
The DNA here is from genome assembly GCF_001645205.1 of Brevibacillus sp. SKDU10. Lineage (NCBI taxonomy): Bacteria > Bacillati > Bacillota > Bacilli > Caryophanales > Paenibacillaceae > Brevibacillus > Brevibacillus sp. SKDU10. The sequence continues at coordinate 36,531 of NZ_LSSO01000172.1, forward strand.
GCAACAGGGCGTACACCGTAATCCTGAACGTTTTGTTCCACTTCTGCTTTTGATTCAGACATATGGATATGTAATGGTATGTTTAACTCGATTGCCTTCTCAAGGATTTGCTGGATGTACTCAGGAGAGCACGTATAAGGTGCATGCGGCGACATCATTGTATGGATACGACCGTTGGCTGCACCGTTCCAACGTGATGCGAAAGATGCCGCTTCTTGCAATTTCTGCTGGCGTTCTTCTTCGGAGCAGAAACCAATTACCCCACGGCATAGTACACCGCGCATCCCGGATGCTTCCACTTCCTGTGCTACTGTATCCATATGATCATACATATCTACAAAGGTAGTTGTACCGGTACGAATCATCTCGATAATGGAAATAGCTGTACCCCATTTCACATGCTCCGCTGTAAATTGACCTTCCATTGGCCACATTTTTTCTTCCAGCCATTGTTTTAAAGGTAGGTCATCCGCAAAGCCGCGCAGTAGAGACATGCCTACGTGACCATGTGTATTAATTAATCCTGGCATAAGATATTTATTAGTTCCATCAATGATTTCGTCATATGCTGATAAATCCTCAGGCGTTTTACCTACATATGTAATTTTTCCCCCATCAAAGCCAACCGCTCCATTATGAATAACCTCATTTTGTTCGTTAACAGTGATTACGGTTGCGTTGGTAATGATTTTCATCAACGTAGACACTCTCCCTTTATCTGTTAGTTATTACTTAGTTTAAATAATACGCTAAGCTTTGCAAGCTGGAAGTCAAATCGTTATGATCAATTTTTACTTCTTTTTCGGTGCGAATGGTTGTTGGGGCAAAATTGAGGATCGCTTCTATTCCAGCTTCGATCAGTTTATTTGCCACTTCCTGTGCGGCGGAGGCTGGCGTTGTAATTATCGCCATCCGAATTTGCTTTTCCTTGATGATATCTTCCATTTTATCAATCGATTCAATGACCAATCCACCTAAATCCTTACCTATTTTTTGCGGGTCGGCATCAAAAATGGAAACAATTTTCATGTTATCTTTTAAATACACATTGTAATTGGAAATCGCTTGACCTAGATTACCGGCCCCCACCAACGCTACATGGATCACTTGGTCCAATTTCAAGATATGACGAATCTTTTCAATCAAGTAATCTACGTCATAGCCAATGCCTTTTTTACCAAAGTCACCAAATGCAGACAGGTCCTTTCGAATTTGGGCTGGATTAATATCCATTGTTTTGCCCATCTGTTGGGAAGACACCGTTTTTACCTGTAGTTCCTGTAGATTTGTTAAATATCGCAAATAGATCGGCAGACGGCGAACGACCGCTTCAGAAATTTTTGGTACTTTCCCCATAAATTGCACTCCTAACTTCGTTGTCTATCACGTGTAGAGGTCTTGACTGCCTTTAAAACCTTGTAATCTTGTCCGTTAGAGAGAATGGTAATTGACCCATCCCGGCTAGTCACATACGTATCTGCCCATGATTCCTCCAAACGCTCCACCACCTCACGCATGGAGTCTTTCCATTGCTCACGCACAATACCGGTCTGCACAACAGCAATCTGGGGATCAACCTTAGTTAAGAAGGATTGAATAGAAGCCTGATTGCTACCTTGTGCCCCAACCTTTAAGATTTCAGCCGGCAGTAAAGAAGGGTATTTCGCAAGCAAACGCTCCTCTGCTTTTTCATTGATGGCACTGGTGAACAAAAATTGGAGCTCTCCTTGGGTCAGACAAAACACAAGCGAATTATCCTGCGGTGATAAAAACAGGTTCTCGCTAGGATGTAAAAATGTGATCACCACATCTTTCCCATCCAGTAATTGATCCTTTTCCTTTACATACACAACTTGCTTTTCCCTAGATATATGGATATTACTGTGAATTGCGAAGGCTGTCAATTTCGGCATGTAAATCTTATCAAATTGAATTTTCTCCGCAAGCTTATCATAGCCACCGATATGAGTAGGTAAATCGTTTGTCAATAACAGGTAATCTACTTTTGTAACATGGCGCTCAAGTAGCAAGGAAACCAATTTTTCCGTATCTTTTTCGCTCCCTGTATCAATTAGCATCGTTTTACCAGAAGGGAAGCGAATGAGCGTACTTTCTCCTTCTGGTAAAGAGAAAAAAGTAGTGGTAAGCCCAACAAAATCTTCCTCCTGTTCAACAGCATCGGGGTCCTCAATATGCTGTAGCTGATGTGCTATCGCAATGGACCGGCTTGCTTCAACGGTTTGGGATAATGCAAAGATCATCATGCCTATACAAATAACTAGAAATAGGTTATGTCGCTTTGTAGTCATGGATCTGCTTCCCTCCTACCTTATGGCTTGGGTAAAATTCATACAATCATTTTAGATTTATTTTTCCTAGGAAATGATTTTATCGTAAAAAAGGAGCTATTCGCTCACGTAATGTAGTCCATGGACCAGTCTCTACCTGATAAGGCGGCAAAGATTGCAAAAACATACGACCATATTTAGATTCAATTATGCGTGTATCAAATACAATTACAACACCGCTGTCTGTCTGTTGACGTATTAATCGGCCCACTCCCTGCTTAAAACGAATAACTGCATGGGGCAAGGAAAGCGTCATAAAAGGATTCTTTTTCTCGGCCTTCAACCGCTCCGAACGTCCTTCCAATAGTGGGTGGTTGGGCGGTTGAAACGGGAGACGAACAATGATCAGACAGCTTAGTACATTTCCAGGTATATCTACACCCTCCCAGAAGCTATTCGTTCCCAGAAGCACTGTTTTTGTCCCGGTTTGAAAGCGACGTACCAACTTGCTTCTATTACTTGAATCTACTCCATGGCCTAATAGTTCAAACTCTTCACCTTCTAGTAAGTTCTTCATTCCTTCATAAACGGTTCTAAGCATGCTATATGAGGTAAATAAAATCATTGTCCGCCCCTCACTTGCTCGAACAGCATCAACGCAGCCAGCAATAACGGCTTCAACAAACCGCTGTTCACCTTCCTTGTTTACAGAAGGGAAATCAGAGGGAATCAGGATGAGTCCTTGCTTCGCATAGTCAAAGGGCGATGGGAGTGAGAGTGTTTCGACTCGTTCTTCAGGCAGATTAGCAAAACCCATTCGCTCCATAAAGTAAGTAAACCGATTCTTCACTGTTAGTGTCGCTGAGGTCATAATAATACTGCGTTTTGGCTCCAGTAAAGTAGTACGCAAGGTATCAGCTATATCCAGTGGCGTTTTAAAGAAAAAGAGTTGTTTGCGGGACGTTCTTGTTTCTATTTCCATCCAGCTTACATACTCATCCTGCTCTTCTACTAACAAAAAATGAAGCTTTACAGCCACTTGACTGATTTCTTCTACTAAACCAGCTGCATCCGTTTGCAAACGCTGTAAGGAGTACGGAGCTTCTCCTTTAGAGGATGGCAGTATACGTAACAGTTGTTCAATTTCCTTGGCTACATTCCCTATCTTTTGTAAAATGAGATTGCTGGATTTTCCAAGCTTCTTATATTTTTTCTTAAAGTCTTCTGTTTTATATCGAAGTGTAGCTCTTTGAGATTCCCCTGTATCCATACCCCGTTCAGAACCCCAATGATAAAAGAGTTGTAGCCAGTTGGTAACAGCCTCTTTTAGCATTTGCTGCTCAATCCTAATTTGTTGTAGGTGCTGTTCTATTCTTGCCTTTTCAGCGGGCTGCCACACTTTTAACTCATTGGCTAGCAGGAGTAGCATTTGTTTTTCTCCTTCTGTTCCAAGCTGCTCTACCAATTGAAACAATTCTACGCTGGAGAGCTGTGTCCCAAAATGTTGACTTGCTACTTCATCAAGCTGATGCGCTTCATCAATAATGGCAACCTCAAATGGTGGCAATACACCATTCTCCTTTTCAATATCACCAATTAATAAGGCATGGTTAACAATAATCACATCAGCCTCTTTTGCTTGCTGCTTCGCTTGGAAGTAAAAACAGCGGCTAAACCACGGACACTCTCGATTTAGACAGGAGGCGGTGTCACTTTTGACTGATTGCCAAAATGACTGCCCACTCGGACTTAAACTAAGCTCCTCTACATCACCTGTAGTCGTTTCGGTAAGCCATGTTAAAATCTGTGCTTTGGCTAGCTGTATATCCTGTGTGGCCCCCTCCTGACTTTCTATGCTTTGTTCAAATTTTCGCAAGCACAGGTAATTTCCTCGGCCCTTCAACTGGGCAGCTCGAAAGGAAAATGGCAATGCTTTTTGTAATAGAGGAATATCTTTGCCAAAAAGCTGGTCCTGTAAATGAATGGTATGCGTACTCACGATTACTTGCTGTTTGTGCATACGTGCCCATAGAATACCTGGTAACAAATAGCCCAACGATTTTCCTGTTCCTGTACCCGCTTCTACTAACAAATGCTTCTGATCAGTAAAAGCTTGGTATACAGCATGCATCATCGCTTCCTGTGACTCACGCTTTTCATAGTGTTCATGATGAAGTGCTAGCCCGTCACCATCTAATGCAACCATACGTTCGAAAAATGGTTCAAAAGAAAAATGGATCGGCGGCTGTTCGGATTGCTTCTCCATCCATTTCTTTCGTCGTTTTAATCCAAGATTTCGATAGATATCATAATTGCTTGTTTCCTCAGGTGCAGAAGATGCAGTTATAAAGGAGCCTGCTTCGTCAACAGGAAAACTGTGCATGAGCTTCTCCATCTCAATTTCTCGTAGTAAGGTCGCTACATCAAAACGGAAAGAAGAGATCATCATCTGTAATCCTTGAATCGTGATAAGAGGAAGCTTATACAGGATATCTAACAATCGTAACAATAAGTGTGCAGTAGCAATAGCGTCACTGTCTGCCTGATGTGGATTTTCATGCTGAATATCAAAATCAGACGCTAGCTCTACTAGCCGATAGCCACTTTGCATGGGCAATAATACCCGTGCTAATTCTACTGTATCCAAAATAGGCCCATCAAATGGATAATAGCCCTGACTTAGCAGGGCTTCTTGTAAAAAATTCAAGTCAAACGCTGCATTATGTGCCACAAACGTACGCCCATCTATAAGGCGCAATAAATCAGGAAGCACATCTTCAATAGAAGGAGCGTCACTGACCATCTCATCGGTTATTCCCGTCAATTGAGTAATAAATGGCGGGATTGGTTTCTCTGGTTTTACAAATGTGGAGTAACTTTCTATTATTTGTCCATTCTCGACCACGACAGCTCCGATTTGTATGATGGAATCTCCCTGCCGCGGCTGATTACCCGTAGTTTCAAAATCTACGACGATGAACTGCTTCATTATCGTCACCTCTATTGACACTCACAACTCATGCTGCTACTGTTTTCTTTTTACCATTCGGCAGTTGATGTCGAAATTCCTGCTGTTTGACTAGTAACCTGCACATGGTCCTTTGTGTTCTTACATCTCTCCCACCATTGATTAACCTCTGGGACAACATCGCTGTAAGAGCGTGCTTTCTCCAAATATTGACTTGCCTCGATTTGGTTTCCCTGTTGAAGAGATAATTTTCCCAGTTGATAATGCCCTAGCATCTGTGAGTACTGATCCTGTTTTTGAATGAGAGTAGTGGCTATATCCTTGGCTTCATCATAAGCTCCTTCTCCCTCATGGGCATAAATTAATCCCAGTAAGCCAAGATGATGATTTTCTGTGGCGTTTAATATTTTTGAAAAGGCGATCCGAGCTGAAGTAATCTCACCTGTTGCGAGCTGCATCCAACCGTATGAAAATAAGTAATCTGGATGCTCAGGTGCCAGTGTAAGTGCTTTTTTTAAAGCAGGCATCGCTTGCTTAGGACCGTCTAACAGCCACTTATTCCAGGCAATCGCATGCCAAAGTCCAGCATCTAATGGTTGACGTTCCAAAAGGAATTGGTAGCAACTGAGCGCATGCCTATAAAACCCAGCTTGTTCTGCTAGCATAGCCAATTCCCATAAGGTTGGCGAATCAAGATTTCGATTCGGATCGTACATTTTCAGCATTCGCTCTATATCTTTTTGTGGATATCGAGCAAATAGCTGACGAACAGCACGTAAATAGAGCACTTCCACTTCCCAATCCTGATCATGCTCGGCTAATAGCTGTTCGCATATTTTCATTGTTTTTTCCGTTTCTCCCTGCTCCAAATAACAGATGGCCAGGTTGTATCTACTCTCCGTGTACTGAGGACGGACAGATATTGCCATTTCAAACACCTGTATGGCTTCTAGCCACTTTTGCTCCTGTACATACATACACCCTAAGGCATTGTAACTGATGGAAACAACTTTAGGGGAAACAGCCGTTCGTGTCAACAATCGAAATTCTTTTAGAGCGAGTTCATAATCACAGCAATAATATAGGCTATAGGCATAATAAAGGCGTCCACTTTCCCAGTCAGGCGCCTGTTCTAAGAAAGAAGCAAAGTGTTGTTTAGCTTGCTCATATAGCCGTAGATGATAAAATCCTTCTGCCTTCTCATATAGCTCCTTGTGTAGTTCCATTTGTGGCTGCTCATCCTCAAGAAGTGTAGAGAATTCAAGTGGTTGCTTTGCTTCCAACAGCTTATCATATTCTTTTACCAAGCTTTCTGCAGCGGATGCGGGTATATCACTCGTTTGCTTTATCATCCGAATTGCTTCGTTTAGCTTTTCTTCATATTTTAACCATAGATCAATCACCTGATCACTGCATGTTCGGAGTTGTTTTAGTTGTCGTATCAGGTGTTCCTGCTTTTCTGTAGAAGCCGTTGCCCATTCTTTTTCAATACGATCTACTTTTTGACGTAGGTCTTCAAACCAATCCTCAATAAACACAAGAGCCACCCCCTTTGTCAGAGTGAGTAGTCTCATTGTCTCACAAGTGGGATGGCTCTATGCAAAGATGGAGCTGGTAGTCCTTCCAGCTCTTGTTCTATAAAATAGTAGCGTGAACTTCTTCCGTTAATAATTGAGCGATTTTATTATGCTCGTCCATAATGGCAACCTTAGGCTTATGCTTACGTGCCTGTTCATCTGTCATCATCGCATAAGCAATAATAATAACCACATCCCCTGGTTGGACAAGCCTTGCTGCTGCTCCATTTAAACAAATAACGCCACTGCCTGGTTCACCTTCGATAATATAGGTCTCTAAACGCGCACCATTGTTGTTATTTACGATCTGCACTTTCTCATTTGGTAGTAAATCAAGTGCGTCTAAAATTTCTTTATCAATGGTTATGCTACCTACATAATTTAAATTTGCTTCCGTAACAGTAGCACGGTGAATTTTAGCAGTCATCATTGTACGAAACATCTAAATTCGCTCCCTTTTATGTGAATCTTCTAATGTCTAGTATCTTTTGTTCACACTTTTAATCCGCGACCGTAAGAATTACGTTATCGATTAAACGGACTCGACCAAATTTTACTGCAAGTGCAAATAAAATTCTATCTCCTGTTTTTAGAATTTCAATATCGCTCATTTCAGGATAACGTTTCAATTCTACATAATCTATCTCTGCTAAAGGCTGACTTTGGATGAGATTACGTACTTCGTTACAAATAACGTCTACGTCTCTTTGATGATTCGCAATCATCTGTTCGGCACGAGTCAAGCTTCTGGAGAGAATTAATGCCTGAGATCGCTCTTCCTCTGAAAGAAATACATTTCGTGAGCTCATTGCCAGCCCATCTTTTTCACGATGAATAGGGCATGGGACGATCTGAACAGGTATTTGTAAATCATAAACCATTTGTTCAATAACAGCTACCTGCTGTGCATCTTTTTGACCAAAGAATGCTTTATGGGGGCCTACAATATTAAAAAGCTTATTGACCACTGTCGCCACTCCATCAAAATGTCCCGGTCGCGACAAACCACACAAGGCTTCCGTAATGTTATGGACAGATATATTCGTCAGCATAGGGCGGGGGTACATTTCCTCTACTGAAGGAGTAAATAAATAGTGTACCCCCGCACTCTCTGCCAATTTCTGATCGCGTGCCAAATCTCGCGGGTAAACGGAATAGTCTTCATTTGGACCAAATTGTAATGGGTTAACAAAAATGCTCATGACCACCACATCTGTTTCGCTTTTTGCTCGCTCAACCAAGCTGAGGTGCCCATCATGCAAGTAACCCATCGTTGGTACAAACCCGATTGTTTTCCCTGCTCTTTTATGCACAGAAAGCGCTTCACGTAGTTCTTTGATGGTGCTAATCGTGATCATACTCGTACCTCTTCTCCATATAATTGCTGAATCGTTTCTTCAGAAGCAGCAAAAGAATGGCGTTGTTCAGGAAATTGTCTGTTTCTTACTTCTAGTACGTATTGAGAAATCGCTGACTGAATCATGTCACCGATCTGGGCGTATGATTTGACAAATTTAGGCGTTAAATTGGAAGCATAAGAAAGTACATCATGGAACACTAGAACCTGTCCATCGCATTGTACCCCAGCTCCAATACCAATAACAGGGATTTCCACAGCTTCCGCAACTTTCGCTGTTACTTCTGCTGGTACGCATTCCAAAACAATCCCAAACGCTCCAGCCTCTTCTAATGCCTTCGCATCCGTGATTAATTGCTTGGCAGATTCTAGATCCTTGCCTTGTACTTTATATCCACCTAATTGATGGACAGACTGTGGTGTTAGCCCTAAATGACCCATAACTGGAATTCCAGCCTTTGTGCATCTTTTGACAATAGGAAGAATTTCTTCTCCCCCTTCAATCTTCACGGCTTTTGCATTTCCTTCCTGAATTAACCGGCCTGCATGATGAATGGCTTCTTCTACAGAGCCATGGCATGTCAAAAAGGGCATGTCCGCTACAACAAAGGCTGTTTTTGCTGCACGTGTAACAGCTTTTGTGTGATGAATCATGTCATCCATGGTAACAGACACCGTAGATTCATAGCCTAGCACCACCATTCCTAGCGAATCCCCTACTAGCAGGATGTCTATTCCCGCTTCTTCTGCCAATCTTGCAGAGGGATAATCGTAGGCCGTAAGCATAGTAATTGGCTCTTTGTTTTGCTTCATTTGACGTAGCTTGGACGTCGTTATCGGTTTTTTTTCCTGCACATCAGACACTCCCGTTGTCTCCTACACCCAATACCGTCTTGAATGTCTTCCAATGGCATACATTTGTTGTGCTTTCTACATACCAAAAAACCTCCGCACCGCAGGCGAAGGTTGTATTTACGCAATAAAGCACGTAATCCATTAGAATTTCTTCCTTCTGTCTCGGTCCATTTAGGCTTAGAGCAGATTTTTGTTTCAGTTGTTTTACTAGCATACTTCTTAAATGGAAGTGCTATTCCAATAGGATATAGCCTTCAGAAGCAGTATAACAAAATTTCCTAGGTATCGCTATACTCAATATCAGCAGAATATACCTTGTGCATGACTCCCTCATCATCGCGTAATAAGAGCACTCCCTCTTCATTTAACCCTGTAGCTTCCCCTTCCAATACTGCTTGCAGAGTACGGACTGTAACACGACGATGTAAGGACATTGACAAAGCTTCCCATTCGACCTTGATTTGACCAAATCCCTCGCTTAGATATGCCAGATAGAGTTGTTCAAATATACGGCAAAATACTTGAATGAATTGAGATCTCTTTATTGGTTCACCTAATGCTATACGTAATGAGGTTGCAACCTCTTGCAGAGCCGGATCAAAATCTGACTCTTGATTATTCACATTAATGCCAATCCCAATAATTAAGTAATTGACACGATCAGCCTCTGCATGAAGCTCTGTTAAAATTCCACATACTTTTTTGGCATTTACAAAAATATCATTAGGCCATTTAATCTTAACCGAGATTTGGAACTCTTGGATCGCTCTCGCCATAGCAACCGCTGTTAGCAACGTCATTTGGGGAGCACGCCCAATCGGGATAACCGGACGCAACACTAAGCTCATCCATATTCCTGTCCCTTTTGGCGAATGCCACACCCGACCCAACCGACCTTTACCGCCAGTTTGCTGATCTGCTACCACTAGGGTTCCTTCAGGTGCTCCCTTAGAAGCTAATTCATGAGCTAATGCCTGTGTTGTTGCAACCGTTTCGTAGGCGATTATATTTTTTCCAATACGTTCTGTTTGCATGGCAGACAAAATCTCTTCTGCCGATAATGAATCTGGTGAGGAAACGAGTCGATACCCTGATTTGCGTACTGCTTCAAACTCATATCCCTCTTGACGTAGCTCTTCAATATGTTTCCATACTGCTGCTCGCGTACAATTACAAATTTGACTTAAATATTCACCCGAAATAAATTCATGTGGATGATTACGAAAAGCGCGTAATATTTCCTGCTTAATATTCATAGGTCTCCTCCGTCATAGCCGCAAAAAATAACGATTCTATTCCTTTTTCGTACATCCATGAAACGCTTAAGTAAAACCAAACGTCATTTTTTCATTTCATTTGCATGATGTTCCTTCTCACCATGTATAAAATCTTTAGCTGCTATCAGCAAGGCCTCTGATTCGTTAGCAAGTTCTCCAGTTACTGTACGCTCCCAGAGATACTCTAGGGTTTGTTGTATCCAAGGGCCTTGTTTTTGATCACTCAGCTTTCTGATTTGTGATCCATCTACCGCTAATTCCTTCAAGGTTTTTACTGCCATCTTATCTAAAGCAGCTTGGAGTGTGATTTTCTTATTTGAGAGATCGTTCCACCATAGGACATCCAACACTTTTTCCAAGTCATAGCAACGCTCTAGACCATGCTTCATAATCAATTGAGTCCAGTCTATAGATTGACATTGATCCCATAGTGGCTGAAGGATTATTAGCTGTTGCATAAGAAACGTAATGGTTTCTTCTTCTTTCCGAGACATCTTTAAATATCGGCATAATTCGCGCGACTGCTCCCAACTGAAGTCTGCCGCAAAAAGTAACACTACCCATTTATGGATAACGTTCTCTACCGTTTGTAATCTCCATAAATGAATTGTCGATTGATCAAATAATTGTTGCAGCAAAGGGATGGACTGAAATATCTTTGTTTGTTTCGCAAATTGGAAGCCTTTATCAGGATGCCTGCTATCAATGAGTTTATTGCATTCTTCGCGGACCCTCTCAACGGCAATATGGATCAGCAATGGAGCGTTATCCCTCATCGCTTTTCTTGTTTCATCCTCAATCTGGAAGCCTAGCTGAGAAGCGAAACGAACTCCCCGAACCAGTCGTAATGCATCCTCCTGAAATCTGCGGCTAGCATCACCCACTGCTCGGATTACATGATCATTTACATCCTCTAGTCCAAAAAAAGGATCAATTAATTCTTTATTATATTTCATCGCCATTGCATTAATTGTAAAATCACGACGAGCCAAATCCTCTACTACTTCGTTTACATATGTGACTTCGCTTGGTCGACGAAAATCTTCATATACTCCCTCAGTTCGAAAGGTAGTCACTTCAAATAAATAGCCATCCTGCTTAACAGTAACTGTTCCATGCTGCAATCCTGTAGGAATATGGTCGGGGAACAGCTTCATAATGTCTCCTGGATGGGCATTTGTACATATATCTATATCATGAACAGGACGGTGAAGAAGCCAATCACGGACGCAACCACCGACAAAATAAGCCTCGTATCCGTGTTCTTCCAATTTTTTAAGTACCTTTTTCGCCTCTTCTTTCATTTACTCGCCTCCTGTCCTTTCTTGCTATATCCATTTTTCATATCCTACTTTTCAAATCGGGGTGCTAAGATATGCGTATTTTACTAGGAGTTGCTGTGCTCATCTCTCAATTTTTCACTTCATTTCGTAGCAAAGCCTAACCACACGTTAGGCCTTGTCTACGTCAATTATTTGCCTTTGATGCAAATAAAGGCTGCTCTATTATGTAGAGAGTAGCTGCTCATATAACGATTCATATTGGGAAGCAATATTATCATAGCTAAATTTATCCTCAGAGCGACGCAGTCCTTCTACACGAAAGCTTTCGTACAGCTTTTCGTCCTGTAACAATTTAAGAGCATACATCGCCATCTGCTTGGTATCGCCAATCTCACATAGATATCCTGATTCACCATGTGAAACCACTTCTGGCAAGCCTCCAGCGCAGGAAGCAACAACAGGCACGCCGCATGCCATTGCTTCTAATGCCACTAATCCAAAGCTCTCTTTTTCGGATGGTAGTAGCATAAGGTCAGCTAATGAAATAACTTCTGCTACGTCATCTTGTTTGCCTAAAAAGAAAACATCGTCACAGAGGTCTTCCTCCTGAATTAGTTTCCTGATATTGCACTGCTCAGGACCTTCACCAATCAGAATTAATTTAGCAGGCATTTCATCACGAACATAACGGAAAGCTGCTACTACATCCTGAACACGCTTGACCGGACGGAAATTGGAAATGTGCATGATGATTTTTTCCCCGTTAGGTGCGAATTTTGCCCGCCATTCAGCTACATCCTTACGTGAATATCTTCTCTTATCAACAAAATTGTAAACAAGCTCAATCTTCTTATCTACCTGAAGAGAATCATGTGTTTCACGGATTAAATCAGCAGAAACAGCCGTTACCATATCGCTCTTTTCAATTCCAAAGCGAATCATATCGCGTAAGCTTGGATCATAGCCAAGAACTGTGATATCTGTGCCATGTAAGGTAGTGATGATTTTCAAATGATCGCCTACCATTTGCTTGGCTAAATAAGCACACAATGCGTGAGGCACGGCATAATGAACATGCAAAATATCGAGATTCTCATTTTGTGCAACCTGCGCCATCCGATTTGCTAATGTTAAATCATATGGCGGATATTTAAATACATCATATTGATTTACTTCTACTTCATGAAAAAATATATTGGGGTGAAACTTCCCTAAACGAAACGGCATGCCTGCTGTAATAAAATGTACATTATGTCCACGCTCAGCCAACAATTTGCCTAACTCTGTGGCTACCACACCGGAACCGCCCAAGGAAGGATAACACGTAATACCTATATTCATTTTCATTCCTCCCTTTTTTTACACAGGAAATGGCCTGTCATCGGCTGACAGGCACTCGGGCGTCTCCCACTGTTACAAGGATGAAAGCACCAAAGGTGTGGCACTCACAAACCCTTCTGCATATTTCACTCCTGCTTGTTGCCCAAATAAACGCTCCCGATACTCTACTAATTCAATATAGCCATTATTTAACGGAGTGCTTACACTTCCTTCTTCTTGTTCGAATTGACTTCGATACGACTCCAGCACCTGTATTTTTTGCGGATACAGATCTGTGATATCTACAAAGAAACTAGGAGTAGCAGTACTATTAATGAAGTAATAAAAAAATTGCTCAGGACGATAGGCGGGTAACTCGCGTTCGCCTACGAATTTTTTGATTCCCGCCGAAAAAACCGCTTCTTTTACGATCCGGCTTACACTTTCATGATCAGGATGTCGATCATGAAAATACGGAGCTAAAACTACTTTAGGTCGCGTTTTTCGAATAAGATCGACAACCTTTTTTATAGCCAATTCGCGGTTAGCTTCGAGTCCGCGATCAGGTAATCCAAAATTATAACGTGCAGTTAATTTCATATGTTCAGAAGCAATGGCTGCCTCCTCTTGACGACGTACCACTGTCCCATTTGAAGAAAGCTCTGCATACGTCAAATCAAGGATACCCGTTTTTTTCCCTTGTTGATTGGCTCGTAGCAAGACACCCGCTGCCCCAATCTCCACGTCATCAGGATGAGCGCCAATGGCTAATATGTCTAAGTGATTCTCTTCCATAATATTCCCCCTGTTAGATTTCCCGCCAAGCCATGTTACCCTGCTCCACAGCTTTTAGCAAGATTTCTGCTGTAGCTAGATTAGTCGCAACTGGTATTCGATGAACATCGCACAATCGTAATAAAGCCAGAATATCTGGTTCATGTGGTTGAGAAGTGAGTGGGTCGCGCAAAAACACGATGACGTCCATTTCGTTCTTGGCAATCATAGCGCCAATTTGCTGATCGCCACCTAATGGTCCTGATAAAAAACGGGTTACCTGCAATCTCGTATTTTCCATAATGCGCAGTCCTGTAGTCCCTGTCGTAAACAAATGATGCTTTTGTAAAATCCCCTCATAGGCAACAGCCAACTGAACCATCTCTTCTTTTTTCTGGTCATGTGCAATCAATGCGATGTTCATGTAAAATCCCCTCTCAGTCACTCTTTCTGTCCTTATTTACCACTACTCTTTTGGTATTAATCTATAAGGTGCTCTAGTCCATATACTAACGTCTGTAACGAGACAACTGCCTTAATTGCCATTTGAACACCTGGCATAAATGATTCACGATTTATGGAGTCATGACGAATGGATAAGGTTTGTCCAATTGCTCCAAATAATACCTCCTGATGTGCTACCATACCAGGCAGACGGACACTATGGATACGGAAGCCGTTATAATCCGCTCCACGTGCTCCATCAAAGATCTCTTTCTCATCTGGATGACCTTGCTGGATGTCATTACGAGCTGTAGCAATCATTTCTGCCGTTTTAATCGCAGTTCCGCTTGGGGCATCAAGCTTTTTATCGTGATGCAGTTCGATAATCTCGACATGCGGCATATATTTAGCTGCCATGCTAGCGAATTTCATCAATAGGATTGCTCCGATAGCAAAATTAGGCGCGATGATAGCTCCAAGCTCATTGTCTACACATATTTGCTTTAATTCTTCTATCTCTTCAGGACTAAGACCAGTCGTACCTACAACTGGTCTCACACCATGTTTCAGACACAAAAGCATGTTTTGGTAAACCTGTGAAGGTGTAGTAAAATCTACGACGACATCTGGTTTAAAAGCTAGTAGGGCCTCCTCTAAGGAATTAACCATTGGTACGCCTAGTGGCTTACCGCCTAACACTTCACCCACATCTACACCTGTCAGCTTTGAATCAATCCCTGCAACAAACTCCAGAGAGGGATCTTGTTCAAGCATTGTAACCACTTCGCGCCCCATTCTTCCTTTGGCGCCAGCTACGGCAACGCGAATTTTCTTTTCCATCCTACCCTCTCCTACTCTTCAATTCTGGTCCATCTATCCTTGTCACGAGTATTAAACTTGTGCATAATACGATCGAACGCTTCCTGCAAATCTATACCAAGAGAATTGGCAAAACATAAGACAATGAAGAAAACATCTCCAAGTTCATCTTCGACGGTTTTTTCTGCTTCAGTTGATTTCTTAGGCTTTTCTCCATAATAATGATTAATTTCACGAGCTAGCTCTCCTACTTCCTCAGTCATACGAGCCAACATGGCTAATGGAGAAAAATACCCTTCTTTAAACTGAGATATATACTGATCCACTTCTTCTTGAATTTCTTGTAATGTTTTTTTATTATCCATTTTTTCCTCCCTCATACTAGACCCAAAACCGAGCAAACTATGTAAGCAAGCAAATTAATCAAAAATCCCAATGGGTAAAGTGTATCATAAATAGACAAGGCAAAAAACCTCCTTTATAATGACTCTGATTAGGGTTACAAGCAAGTTTTTCCTACCTGTGTACAGTCAGCATGTTTGCTACCTTTTGATTTACCGGAAAAGGAGAGATTTCCCTTCATGAAATTGCATTTGAAGAACATATTGGCAATTATCCTCGGTTCTATCATCATGGGTTTTGGCATTAACGCTTTTAACATTCCAAACGGACTGGCAGAAGGCGGTATCACAGGGATCAGCATCCTGATCAAGCTAGCCTTTCCAGCTATTGATCAGGGGATTGTGTATCTATTACTCAATCTTCCTTTATTCTTTATTGGATATCGTTTGTTAGGGAAAATCAGCTTTTTTTACACCGTTGTGGGAACGGTTTCTTTATCTGTTTCGCTTTCAGTATTTGGCATGATTTTAGATTATGAAAAATTGGGCGACACTTTACTTGCCACATTATTTGCGGGAGTAGCAATCGGTAGCGGACTTGGTATTATTTTCCGTTATGGTGGGACGACAGGCGGTGTCGATATTATCGCCCGCCTATTAAACAAAATGTTTGGGATCAGTATGGGTCGCACCTTACTAATGGGCGACATTCTAGTAGTCGGTGCATCTCTGGTCTACTTGTCTGTTCAAAACGCTATGTATACCTTGGTCTGTGTCTATATTGCTGCACGTGTCATAGACTTTTTCCAGGACGGGGCATATGCTGGCAAAGCTTTAATGATCGTATCGGAGTACCCTCAAAAAATAGCTCAGGAGATTCTGACCACAGGGCGAGGTGTCACGATTCTAAATGGAAAAGGGGCCTTCTCAGGCATGGAGAAGGAGATTGTCTACTGTGTTGTTAGCAGAAATGAAGTCCCTCGTCTTAAAAACCTTATGAATGAAATTGACCCTCATGCTTTTGTGATCGTTAGCGAGGTTCATGAAGTTTTAGGTGAGGGTTTTACATTTGATGAAAATAAAAAGCCCTTGCGCCAAACATAGGTGGCTTTATGCGTTATATCTTTAGCTTGAATTAACAAGACTTTTGGGTGTTCTCATGGATACTTACGAATCTCTACGCATCCAATGAGTTATCTCATCATGATTACTTCAAAAAAGACCTGCTCTGAATGTGAGTAGGTCTTTTTTCGTTATAAATCGTTCCATTCCGCATTAGATCCTTCGTTGCTTCATAGCAGAGTACTTTATCCAAGCTACATATGCCAGTGAAACAGTCACCAATGTCGATATCCACACCATCAGACGATATGTTGATTCTGGATTATCCATAAATGATCCCACAGCAGTCTGATCCTCCCCAACAAACGCTTCCTGCATCGTACTGCTCAGTTCTCTGATAGAAGAACGCATTATCTGCCAATCCAGCTTTTGATTTAATAGATGTTTGGCTATTTCTTCATATTTTCGTGTTACCTTATCCATTGCCTGTTCTTTTAATTGGATCGTCATTGCAGGCCGTAGTGCTAAATACAACTGGTAATTTTCTTCATATTGCGCTCGAAGGGTCTCGGTATCTCGCTCCACAGCAGCTTGCAGTAGATTCTGCATCTGCTTTGAGTAGGAGTTATAATAAGTGCGCCACATAGGACTCCTTTGATGGCTCAGAGCATCTACAGCTACTCTCACCTGCGTTGCATGCCACAACAACCGATTCTCTGTCGTTTTTGGATTTGTATAAGCTTTTTTGGCTGATAAAATGGACTGTGTTACAGCATTCAGACTCTCAATCCGTAAAGATATAGGAAGGGTTTCGTTGGGAAATTGAGAAGCTAACCTCTCTATTTTAAGTTTTGCTGTGTCATAATCTCCTTTTTCAGTAGCTCGTAGCATTTCCCCTGCCACCTTATCTAATTCAGCCAAATGTTTTTCTTCTGGCGGTTGGTTCATTTTTGTCACAAAGTAACTAATCGGCATGGATAATAGAAATCCCACCACCAATAAGAGCAGTAGCATTTTGATGTTTTTTGGCACAAAAAAACCTCCTTTCCCATAGTACAGACTATGGAATGGAGGACAAGATTAGACCTGATTTTTATTCGCTCGTGTATGTAAATAATAAATAGTCGCAATGGAAAGCAAGCTTAAAACAACCGTACACAAGCCCACGATACCGGTATATGGAACCAGTGGTGTTGGTAAATACGGGTGAATTTCCATTACGTAATCGAGAAAATCGTTATTTAACACCCAAAGCGCTGCTATTCCAAGCCCCAACCACGTTATTTGATAGTAACGAGCATATAGCATTGACTCTACTGCCATGCCCAAATGGGACGCTAAAAGCATCAAATCCTGCCAACGAACTTCGTTGCCAAGAGACCAGCCTGCAATAATAACTCCAACTGCCCACATTCCGTACTTAAAGTTCGTAACTGATGCTACCGCTTCCAATATTGGAACATTTCGCCCCAATATATACATGAAGATAACTAGAGTAAATAGTCCGCTCCCAGTAGGGCTATCTGGGACAAATAACAGCAAATAGGGCGCATTATAGGCAGCTACATCTGCAAGTTGGTCCTTATACCAGTAAAAACCGTAGATTGTCCCGAAAAAGTTAATGAAGAACAATGTCCAGAGAAACCACGATTTTTTCAATGATCCTAGAAACCAGAGCCACATCCATTTCATTTCCTTACGTCACCCCTATTAGCTGTAAAAAGATACCTCTCTAGTTTACATGTACCAACTTACATCTGCAACCAATGTACACACGTTTGTAAGAATTGTGTTACAGTTGCGTGTCGAACTGTCTATTAGGTATAGTCTCCAAAAATAGAAAAAGCTGACCGAGATCATCAGCCAGCTTTCGTTCTTTGCTATTTCAAACTCGCTAGGTAATCTACCAGTTTTTTCAGATCCTCATCTGATCCTTTAAACATACCACCTGGCATAGTACCTTTTCCTTCTGCAATGGTTTTGTGGATATCCTCAGCGCTTAGGGTTGAACCAATTTTTTGTAGATTAGGTCCCATACCGCCTTCAAGATTTCCACCATGACACCCAATACAAGACTGATTTGCTGCCCACAATGGGTCAGCTTTAAAGTTTGGATCAGCCTTCGCCGCAGCAGCAGGAGCTCCTCCTCCACCGCCGCTGCTACCGCCACCTAGCTTAGCTAACTGTTTTTCATGCTCGTCATGAGCTGCCCAAGTTAAGAAGAAGATGGAGAACAAGGACAGTAGCATAAGTCCAGTTGCAATAGGACGGCGAATTGGACGTCTATCTTTACCTGTATCTAGGAATGGCGCTAGAATCATAGCACCAAATGCAATGCCCGGAATACCGATTACGCCAAGCAGTACGTGATCACCTGCTGCCCATGGATACTTCAATAATTGGTACAGGAACAAGAAATACCAGTCCGGTACTGGAATAAAAGAAGTATCATTTGGGTCAGCTTTTGCTGTTAGTGGTGATTCATGTGAAACCGTTAACACCAAGAAACCAAGCAAACAAACCGCAGCAACCATCCACTCTTTTAACAGAAAGTTTGGCCAAAACGGTTCAGTGGTTCCTGGATAGTCAGAATACGAAGGTGACACATTTGGCATGCGCTTCGCTGAGATCCGAGAGTCTCCAACGAAGGTAGCATTTTTATCCTGTTTTGCCATGCTAATTCCTCCTATTGTTGAAGACTAGTTTTATAGAGGTCCAGAAATACCTTGTACACGAATCATAATAAAGTGAGCACCCAATAATCCCAACAAGCCAGCTGGCAAGAAGAATACATGGATAGCGAAGAAACGAGTAAGCGTTTGCGCTCCTACAATTTCTCCACCCGTTAACAAAGTTTTCGCATAAGGTCCAATTATCGGAATTGAGTCTGCGATTTGAAGCCCTACTTTTGTAGCGAAGTACGCTGTGTTATCCCAAGGTAAAAGATAACCAGTAAAGCCTAGTCCAAGCATAACGAAGAAAATTAACATCCCTACAATCCAGTTTAATTCGCGTGGTTTTTTATAAGATCCTGTGAAGAAGACACGTAAGGTATGTAGGAACATCATGACGATTACTAAACTTGCGCCCCAATGATGCATACCGCGAACGATTACACCAAAAGCAACTTCAGTTTGTAAGTATTTTACGGACTCATAAGCATTAATGATGTCTGGAACATAATACATGGTCAAAAACATTCCAGATAAAATCTGAATTACAGTAATAAAAAAAGTAAGGCCCCCAAAACAGTAAACGAACGCTGAAAAGTGATGTGCGGGATTTACGTGTTCAGGCACTTCATGGTCAGCCAGATCACGCCACATAGGAGTGATATTTAGGCGTTCGTCCACCCAATCATACATTTTTTGTATCATTTTATCCGCTCACCCCTGGACGTGGATTTGGTACAATTTTACCTAAGTAAACTTTACCATCTTTAATTTCTACTTCGTACTCATCAAGCGATTGAGTTGGCGGAGTATTCAGAATGTGCTCTCCATTAATTGCATACCTACCAAAGTGACATGGGCAAAAGTACTCGTTTTTAAAATCTTCACTAGAATTCCAGCTCACGGTACAGCCCAAGTGCTTACAGATAGGCGACAATGCCAACAGCTTGCCATCTTCTAGCTTACGAATCCAGGCAGACATTGTTGTTTCTGATTCATACCAGCCGTCTTTCGTATGAAGAGTAAAGTTCACGTTCTTTGGTTCCGGCCCAAAATCGCTTACATTTCCAACCGCAACTTTATCTCCAGCAGCCGAAGCTTTCAGCACAGGATCAATGGCAAAGCGAATCATTGGTGTGATCATACCTGCAGCCAAGAAACCACCAGTTCCCATGAGCGCATAGTTTAGAAACGTACGTCTGGAAATTTCTTTTTTGCTCATCTATTTCCCTCCTTATCCTGTTAGATTTCTTTCAGATTTCGACTACATGCATATAGGAAACACTAGGTCAAGACCAATAATAGCTAACCCCTCAAGTAATGTCAATAATATGACTCTTTAGAGTAACCATTGCTTTGCGAAAATACTGATAATGTTAAGATTTTGTCAAAAATTCAACACAATTCAGGCAAATTAGGCTGAAAAAGGAAGAGTTATCCAAAAATCCTTATCGTTTCGTCTCTTTTTCACCCTGTTATTGGAAAGAAAGGGATTACTCATCCAGAATCAGTCTTATCTGGCGAAAAGTAAATTCCCTTTCTCACATTTCTATAAATTAGTCTATTTTTTATGTTTTTGCCAAATTTGCAAAATCTCTTGATATAAAACATCACATGTAATTTGAAAGCGAATCTCTGACTCCAAATCTTCATCACTGATCGTTAAGAACTCCACATGAGTGTCTAAATCCTGATATTGTGGTATATGAACATCTATTCCAGAAAAACGTAAAAGAAAATTATAATCAAATTCATCGGGTAATTGAATCTCGTTGGGTCCTGCGGCATCCTCTTTTATCTGATACATGAGTGGAAACAACACGATTCTTCCCTTCAATCGTTGTTCCACAGCCATAGCCAGACTAGAGAGGTAACCCATACGTGTAGCATTTGTTGCAATTGATAGCTTCTTGTCAAATATGTAATGCGGTAAAATGGCTGAATCATAATAAGGTCTAACTGCCTCAAATCCTTGCAGTTCTTCTACATTCCATTGCATATTGCGTACCGCCTCTCCCCGTTATATTAAGCTAAAACGAGGAAAAACGCCCGCTTACAAGCGAGCTCCTCATTTTTTAACCTGTTTCAGTTATCTCATATGTTAGTAATTCTTTCAATTCATTTGTCAGCATCAGAAACTTTTCCTTATTTTTTACAGCCAATGCTTCATCAATCTCTTTATATAGTGTGCGCTTGCGAAATTGTCTCACCTGCTGATCAATCATGATCTCCGATAGCAATCCCGACATAAAACCATTGCCCAAGTACTTGGACTGTTCCATGACTAGTCCCTCATTTCATTAATATGGTGGTATCGACAAAACCGTTATAATCTCGCAGCCAAACCTCGCAAACGTCCGTTCTTTCATAAACCCACTCGCCTGCCCTCGATTGTCCTACCTTTAGCAATCCAACATGAACCATCATTTTTAAAATACGGTTGGATAGGATTTCCTCTCGTTTGTCATAATAAAAAGACTTCATCCAAGGTAGTAACAAATCGGATAGCTGTTGGGAGGAGTACCATTGATTAGAAGTTAGCATCGCTATCAACTGAACCAACAAGGGAAGATTAGGAATCGCTCGTTTATATAAACGAAACCAAAAACGGATGCATTCACTGTGAGTATGCAGGCTAGTTCCTTGTTGGAGAACCTCTAAACCAATCGGTGTGATAAAAACATGCTTCCCATCCTCAGCAATCCAACCTTTATGGTAACAAAAATCATAAAGTAGCGAGAATCGGTCTGGATATAGGTCAAAATGCAATCCATATCCAAAACGCCATTTCTGTGGAGCAAGCGGTTCCTCTTTTACGCTTAAAAAATGAAATAGCTGTACCTGAAAGCGTCTGTACATGCCTCCATCTTGAGTAAGAGGAACAGGCTCATTTTGCAGGAAACGGAGCAAAATCAGCATATCATCTAATAAAGCCGTTCCTTCATCACGGTAAGCACTAGGGACCTCATTCTGGACTTTTATCCCAGGCAAGTGCTGTATCCATGTCTGTACATACAGCTCACGAATATCAACTGGGATTTCAAACTGTCCTTGCAGCCTACCCTTCGCTGGAAAAATCCAACCTCGTTTTAAGGCAAACGCTACTTTTTTACGCGCCTCTTCCTTCTTTTTCTCACACTCCTCTACTTGTGCAATTGCTGCTTTTGCTAGTAAATCCTCGAGTGTATACCGCTCGCGTTTATCCAGAAATAACAGCAACAGGAAGTGCAGATCAGCCGAAGAAAGCTGCTCTAGCTCCGCTCGTATTGTCTTTTGATGTCGCAGCCCGGTCATTAAAGTAGTGACCAACTCGTTTTTCGAATGCGGATCGCACTGATAACCATAATGTCTCGCAATCTGATGTAATTGGGCAATATCAGCGTAAACGAGTACTTCAGCTAATTTCATTGCGCATCCCTTCTTACTTTGCAGATTTACTTCCATTGTTGCCCAGTTCATTCTAGGATTAAACCTGCTCCAATCATTTTGATAAAGAAAACCTTGGACACATCTCAAATCATTATTCGAAAGCAAATGAGCCTATTAGGTGATGCGACAAATAAAAAAAGCACAGCTTTCACTGTGCTTTTTAAATGGCATGGGAAGTAGAGAACTGCTAATGAAGTCCAATCAGGCGGTTTGATTACCTTCAACTCAACCTGCTGATTTATTCTTCGTTTGTCTCCTCCTGTAAATCCCATTGCTCCAATAACTTCTGATATTCTTTTGATTCCTCATAACGACCAGCCTGCATTAATAGAGCTGTTAAACGGCGGATATGTTCTACATCAAAACCAGAAAGATCTACATACTTTTTCAGCGCATCAATCGCTGCTTCTGTCTTTCCTTGGGATAATAAAATATCACTATGCAGCGGATAGGCGATTACATATTCTTCATCAATCGCAATCAAGAGCTGGATATAGCGCTCTGCTTCTTCCCATTTGTCGGTATAGAAAGACATCAAAGCACAGCCATATACAACCTCTGGTAATTGTTCGTACTGCACTGCCTTTGTATAGAGTTGATAGGCTTCTTCAAATTGACCCTGCTGAGCAAATGTACGTGCTTTTAATACAAGCGCATGGAACGTGGTTTCAGAAATTTCATCTAACAGGTTTATGGCTTCCTGCACCTCGCCTGTTTTCATATACATCTCGCTTAAAGCCGCTCGCAATTCTTCATTTTCTGGATCACGTTCGTGAGCAATTTTTAAATACTTTACAGCTACCTCTTCTAAATCCTGCATAGCATACAAGTCAGCCAGTAGGAGATACAATTGAATCTCATCATAGCCTTCCTCTTTAAGCGCATACAGATATTCATGGGCAGCATCGTAGTCTGCTTCGTCTAACGCAATCTCCGCAGCCATAATTTTGGCTTCCTGATCCATCTCTTTTGGTATAGTGGGATTTGCTAGCAAATCTTGAATGATCTTAATTGCTTCCTGATTATGTCCAAGTCCATACCAGACATCTGCCAAACAGAACATTACTTCAGGAATTTCTTTGCCGTGTTCACCTATTTTATGTAAAACTTGCAATCCAAGTTCCATTTCATCATTTTCGATTTTATTAACAGCTTCCTCAATGATACGCAGCCATTTTTTTGGCATGCGAAACACCCCATTTCTATAACTAAGCGATAAAAGACCGTCAAAATGACGGTCCTCTTCCTTTATTTTATATGATTTTAAGCTCTTGTAAACCAACTCATAGTCAAAACCGTAATTAAAATTCCAAAAAAGCTTAGAATGACACTATAATTCGGCTTATTCGACGACGGTTCCATATCAGAGGTAATCACATTAACACGCATCTCTTTTTGTTGTTTTATTAACGGAGCAGTTGTTTCACCGCCAGAATCAATTGTCTGAACTACCACATCTTGATCTGATTCAGAGGCTGTACTTACCTCAGATTTGACATTATCAGAGGACAGAGCTTCTGCTTTTGCAGTATAAGGTACAAACGAATTAAGATTGTCATCTGAATTATGATAAAGAGTGAAGGAACATATCATTAAAAGTACCATGGCCACACTAAGTCCAATACGCCGCATACGCACGGTTAGTGTAAACACCTTTTTCCCAATCGGAATGGCCCATTTCTCTTCCGATAAAATGCGTGCCATGACAGCATCTACAATCGAAGTGGCAGGTGGATTAGCTATGTAGTCATCTTTATGCATTTGTATGAATTTGTCGCTATCTAGTAATACATCATATTTTGAATGACAGGAGTCACAACAGGCCAGATGGTTCTGAAGCCTGCGCTCCGATAACTCTGGCAAATCACCCTGTGCATAGTCATGTAACATTTCTTGTGCTTCATCGCACCTCATCGCTTACTCATCCCTTCGGCTTCTTCCAATTGAGAATCAATAAAATAGGATTCCAATTGTAATTTAATGCTTTGTCGAGCCCGAAATAAAAGAGATTTAACCGAACTAACCGTAAGATCGAGGATTTTGGCAATTTCATTGTAATCCAGTTGCTCATACTCACGTAAAATAAGCGCCGACCGTTGTTTTTCAGGAAGATTATTAATCGCTTGTCTCACCAGATCCTCACGCTCTGTTTGCAACAATTGTTGTTCAGGGAGCCGTTCAAAGGAAATGCTCGGAACCTGAACACTGTCTTCCAAATAAACGTCAGCGTTACGACTTTTACGCAATTCACTCAATACGGTGTTGCGAGCAATGGTATACAGCCATGTTGAAAATGTAGCTTCCACATCTCGGAAAGAATGAAGGCTTTTATACGCTTTATAAAAGGTTTCTTGACAAATGTCCTCGGCTATATGCTCCAGATGTGCTTGGCGCAGCATATGGGCAACAAAGGTCAAGATTTTCCTTTCATACCGACGTATCAGCTCGGCATAACTCTCAATATTGCCCTCTTTTATTTCGCGAATTAACTGGGAATCGGTCATTGACTAGGTTTACCTCCTAAGCGATTCCAAACTCCCCAGTGACCCATGCACTAAATTAGACCACGCAGATCACCAAAAGTTGCGGAAAAGGCATAAACTTTTTCAGCGATGAAGAATCCGCCTTCAGGAAAAGCATAGCCCTTCTGAAGGGACGCGTTCTACAACTCACCAATTCTTATGCAAAAGCAGCCTACGTAGAGTAACTAAGAAGAAAAACAGGGGACTTCATCATAGTAAGAACAGTATGAAAAAACCCCATGACGGGGTTACATCGCGTAGTTATATGGCCGTAATGGCCTCAGATGTTTTCCTGCACCAATTGTCGAATGATGAGTACCGTTCTGATAAATAAAGACGCCTTTCGACATAACTCTCACAGGATTACATACTTCGCTAAGAATGAGCATAGTGGAAATAGAATGATTTGTCAACCATTTGTCTTTTTTTAGGAACAATAAATCAGCATCTGCACCTGGCAACAAGCTTCCTTTAATCGGATAGCAGCCAGCCAGCTTTGCAACGTTCGTCGAAGCTAGTCGTACTGTTAAGGACAGGATCCGCTCTGCTTGTCCACGCGCCCAAAATTGTGATGGGACAGTTAATTCCTTGATGGAAGCATATAGCGAATGGTGCGAATACCAATCTCTTAAGTGCTTCAAGATCCATCCATGCTCTTTCTGTTTCTCTTCAAGTTTCCCAACCGGCTGGAGATGATAAAAAGAAATCGCTTCTTTTATTACGTCTTTTGTTTGATTTTCATTTATGCAGGTGCGAATTTTTCCATAATGGCAATATTGCAACCATGCTTCTATGATAATCTGACGATCTTCTCGGGAAATGGTTTCACCCAAAATGTGCAAATGTAATGACACTCCCTCCTGCAGAAGGAGCGGATATAGTCTATTCCAGTTAATTCGGTGCACTTCTTCTACTGTACACACTACAATTTGGATGAGACGGAATCCTTGTTTTATTAATTGCCGAATCCGATCGTAATGGCACTCAGAAGCCATGATTTCGATTCGAACTGCATAATCAAGTGGACTATTGTAATGGGGAGATAGCTGGTACATGCATTGTGACTCATCCATCCATTTGCCTATCTTAATCGTATCAATAAATGTTGTAATTCCTTGTTCGACTAGCATTTGGATCTGCTGAACGTACGATTGGGTAGGCCGATAATTGAGTGAATGTGCTTTCATTACCTGCAAAAATCCAGGCAAAATATAATAATCGGAAGCATCAATTTCTACTCTAGCTTGTCCACTACTCCATTCTCTACGCAATGTATCGGTGTGAGTGCGCACAATTTTACCGTTTTGAATCCAAATATCCGCTTGTTTCACCGCATGCTGTGTAACAACTGAAGCGTTACGAATTATCGTGAGAAGCCCATCCATGCTCGTCCTCCTCTAGATCTTTTCGTTAGTGAGATTACCTTTACTACGAGCATATGTGAAATTCCGGTGATTATTCCCAAGATTTTAGGCTTCAGACAATTCGATTCAAAAAAAACCGTTGATCGAATGAAAGCGCATTCAATCAACGGTAGCACACTTGTGCAAAATATTTGGATAGGAGTGGAGAGAAACCATACTGTACTTCTAATTATACCCATATTTAGTAACTTGTCAAACTATTTTTATCGTGAGTATATTTTTAAAAAGTACGTATTTTATAAAGAAAGAGAACCCCAGCAAGGAGAGAGCTTTCCTTACGAAATTCTTTCCATTGCTGGGGTTTATTTCATTATCGTGTAGCATCAAAAGTGATACTTCCTAAATCAGTTGATACCTGGATCGGAAAGGTCCCATCTCCCAAGGTTTTGACCGTCTTGACACTTGCTCCGCTACGTTCAACTTCTAACTCATTCCCTGTAATACTTCCTAACTTGGTACTTGCCGTTAATGTCACCTGACTCTTTTTTGGGATATGTATCATAACAGCCCCTAAATCCGAGTGCAGTTGCCATGGCCCATTGAGAACTGCATCACTTGATACATTAATTTTACCGGCATCATTTCCTACATCCAGCGTTCCTTGCACTGATCCGCTCACCGTAATCATTCCTACATTTGAACGGAGTGTTGCATTTGAAATGTTTGTCGCCTCAATAGCACCTGCGTTAGAACTAACTTTTAGCTGTTCGGTAATATCAGAAACCGTAACCTTACCTGCATCTGATTTCACATCTGCTTTACTTACCTTCTTAATGTCCGTTACACCTGCTTTTACCTCAGAGACAATCTCCGTATTTTCGGGAACCATCACATATAAGGTTAAATCTCTAGCCTTATTGTAGTTATCTCTGATCTCTATACTGGTTTCTTGTCCTTGTTCCACACTTACTTCTATATCCTTGGCTCTTTGCTGGGCCTCTTGCTTCGAATCAGCTTTCACATTCCCATCAACACGAATATGAAAACGGCCATCCGCCGCACCCTCTACCATAACCTTGCCAAAATCATTTGTAAGCCGAAGCGTTTGCATATCAGCCACATCCAAATCCTTTTCCATGACTGTAACAAATTGCACAGGCCCCTTATAAAGCCGATTCGTTACTAGCTCCATAATGTTTCCATTAGAGAAAGCTTGGTAAACGTTTGCCCCCATAAGAATCACAACCATTAGGATCAAGCTACTAGCATCCAGTTTCCAGCCTGGACTATTCTCAGATGTTTGGAACAATTGACGGAAAATCAATTCAACTCCAATGATAATTAGGAGCAACGGCCAAAACTTTAAGACTGTTGCTAAAACGTTCGTATAAAAAAGTTGATCTACTAGAATACCAATCCCTATTGCTAAAACCGTTATGGCTAACTGCCAAGGACCTATCCGCTTTTGGCGCGAGCGGTGGGAATGTAAAGATGATTGTTTTTCTTCCGGTTGACGCATGAACTTCTCCTCTCTAAACGACATCCGTTTGTGCGTTGGGTTAATTGTAGCATAACACATTTGATATCGGCTCAGCCCTTGGACGTATCTTCGACTAAGACCCCCGATTGTTTCATTTAAATCTATCATTAAACAAGAAATAGCTCCTACCAATGATGATAGAAGCTACCCCTACTAAACGCTGATCACTTAGTTAATTAAGTCCTCTACACTTACCGCTGACAAATGGAAGCAAGTAAGGTAGCAAAGCCAGGAAACGATACGTCGATTGCTTCAGCTTGTCGCACAATTGTTTCACCTTGTGATGCCAATCCCGCAATAGCCATTGCCATACCGATACGATGGTCACCCATACTGTTGATATCTGCGCCGTGTAAGTCGCATTCTCCGGTAATGATCATGCCATCATCAGTCGGTTGAACTTTTGCACCAAATTTCCCTAGCTGGCTTGCCACGGTTGCAATTCGATCTGTCTCCTTCACTTTTAATTCTGCAGCATCCCGGATAATCGTTTCTCCTACGGCTTGAGTAGCCATTACGGCAATCACAGGAATTTCATCAATCAAACGCGGAATCAGATCACCTTCAATAACAGTTCCATGCAATTTTGTATGAGCTACATAAATATCTGCTACGGGTTCCTCGTTAACTACTCGTTCATTGCGTAATTCAATAGTCCCACCCATCGCGCGGACTACATCAATAATTCCAGTACGTGTTGGGTTAATTCCCACGTTTTTAATCAGAAGCTCGCTTTCTGGCAGCATCATAACAGCCGCAATTAAGAAAGCGGCAGATGAAATGTCTCCTGGTATACTGATCTCTCTACCAATCAGTTTTTGCCCGCCTTGCACGCTGACACTCTTTCCAGATTGGGTTACTTGGACACCAAAAGCTCGCAACATTCGTTCGGTATGATCGCGCGATACGCTTGGTTCTTCAACAGTTGTGGTTCCTTGAGCTTGCAAGCCAGCTAAGAGAACAGCAGACTTTATTTGCGCGCTAGCCACTGGAGAAGTATAGGTTATGCCTTTCAAATCGCCTCCACGTATGGATAACGGGGTGAACTCACCATTTTTTCGGCCATCTATCTTGGCGCCCATTTCACGCAAAGGACCTACTACTCGTCTCATCGGACGTTTCGCAATAGATTCATCTCCTTCTACTACACAATGAAATGGTTGCGTAGCTAGAATACCACTCATTAAACGAATGGTGGTACCCGAATTGCCTACATCAAGCTTTTGATCCGGTTCTTGCAATCCAAACCAGCCTTTCCCATGAACTGTTACACGATCACCTTCTCGCTCTATTACAACGCCCATACGGGAAAAACAATCAATCGTACTCAAGCAATCTGCTCCTTGTAAAAAACCACTTATATGCGTGGTTCCCTCTGCCAGTGCCCCAAACATGACAGCCCGATGCGAAATCGACTTATCTCCAGGTACTTGTGTTTCACCCTGTATTCTCTTAGCTGGTTGAATGGTTAACATGACTTTACTCCTCTCTTTACTTCCCTCTTTTAGTCTCTACGATACACATTGTAATCAAAATACCGAAGGAGTTCTATGCCTTTTGCCAGCTCTGTTTCATTGCGAAAGCTGATTCGCAGCGCGCCATATTCGTCCTCGCGTGTTTCTCTGATTTGTATGTTAGTAATACTAATTTCCTTACTTCCCAGTAAAGTGGTAATTCTACCAATCTCACCTGGATGGTCAGGAATATCAATGTATAAATCATGTAGAGCTGGAATAGCCCCTGGGCGTCGTTCCGGTATCGAGTCACGGAATTCACGCGCATCTTGGAAAAACGACTCAATCTCGTTTGCATCCTCCTGCTCCAGCGCATGGATAATCGCAGTAAAATCCTCCTGCCAATCGCGAGCGATCTGTAACAGATATGTCTTATTGCTTAATAAAACATCTCTCCACAGTTTAGGATTGCTAGAGGCAATACGAGTGATATCACGAAATCCGCCTGCTGCTAATCGATGATACCATGGTTTTTGCGTGTTGTATTTCGATACTTGATTGACTAATAGAGCAGCGATCAAATGAGGAAAATGACTGATTGCCCCAACGATTTCATCATGCTCGTCAGGCTGTAGCACAATGACCTTTGCACGTAATGGCTCAAGCACTTCCTGCAAAAGCTCTACTTGCTCAAAAGGTGTCTCTTCATCTGGTGTAAGCACATAAAAAGCATTTTCAAACAAACGTTCATTTCCTGCTTCTACTCCTGATTTATGAGATCCTGCCATGGGATGACCCCCGATAAACGTAACACCTTTCTCACGTAAAATGTGCGCACTTTGTACTACCTGATATTTAGTGCTCCCTACATCCGTAATAATCGTTCCTTCTTTTAAACGCAATTGAGCAAGCGATCGCATAAGATGATGGATTTGCTCTACGGGAGCCGCAATAAAGATAATATCCGCTTCCTTCACAGCAAGTTGCAGGTCTGTGCTTCCAGAATGGATAACTCCTTTATCTATCGCCTTGTCCAATTGTTCCTGGTGTAAATCAAACCCGACAATTCTGTTGAGAGGGTTCTGACGCAACGCAAGTCCAATGGAAGCTCCTATTAATCCTACTCCCAGAATGGCAATTGTTCTATTCATTTTCTCCGCTCCACTCCAAAGAAATCTCTCTATTTTTCGTCTATACCTGTCCTCATATTTTGCATGAGAACCAAGGAGAACACATAGATAGTAGAAAAAGCCGGTGTTGACCGGCCTGCTCCACTACTTATCTTACTATTTTTGCCCTATTATTTATTTCGTTATTTTTTAACAGCTTCTGTCACTAGACTTTCCAAAGCTGCTAACAGCTCATCGTTTTGCTCGCTATTTCCAATCGTGACACGCAGATAACCGGGATGACCGAGCGCATTGCCTGAACGTGTGATAATTCCTTTTTTCAACAAGTATTGGAAGGCCTCGTCAGAATCTCTCTTTACCTCCAATAAAACAAAGTTGGTTTGAGAAGGGAAATAGTGTAAGCCTAGTTCATCACATTTGTCTGTGATTCGCTTCATTTGTTGACGATTTTTCTGGCTACATTGTGTCACAAATTCCTGATCTGAAATCGCTGCACGTGCTGCGACTTGCGACAGGGAACCTGTATTGAACGGTCCACGCACATGATTCAGATGTGAGACGACATCTGGATTAGCTATACCATACCCGATACGCAGAGCCGCCAATCCATAGATTTTCGAGAATGTACGTAAAATAATCATATTTTTATATTTATCAAGGAGCGGTATGGTTTGAGGGTAATTTTCATCCACTACATATTCGTAATAAGCTTCGTCCAGTACAACTAATACGTTAGCTGGCACCTTTTCTAAAAAAGCGAGCAGCTCATCAGATGTATTCATTGTTCCAGATGGATTGTTAGGGTTGCATACCCAAACCACTCGAGTCTGTTCATTGATTGCAGCTAGCATCGCCTCTAAATCATGGACGCCATTCTTTAGTGGGATTTCGAGTAAATCAGCACCCTCTACCGTCACATTAGATCTGTATTGAGAAAATGTCGGGGTAGCCATTACGCTATTGGTCCCCTTCTCCAGATAAGCACGGGAGATCATTAGTACAATTTCGTCAGAACCATTTCCGAAAATCAATTGTTCAGGTTGTACGTTTAAAAATTCTGCAAGTTCCCATCGAAGTTGCATACTTGCACCATCTGGATAGATAGCCAGATCATTCATAGCAGCAAGCATCGCTTCTTTTACAACTGGGGAATAACCGTATGGATTTTCATTAGAAGCCAATTTAATTACTTCTGTAAGTCCTAATTCGCGCTTCACGTCGTCGATAGGTTTTCCAGGTTTGTACACCGGAACATTTAAAATTCGCTCTTTTGGTAGCACTTGTCCTCACCCCATGCTTTTTTGTTTCTGTTATTTTAACTCATTGGATAAGGATTTTACAAACTTTTTCACACGTTCTAATCCGCTGTTTCGCATCTCCTCACTAGAGAGGGCCTCGAGATTTTTCTCAACCTCTCTGACAATTGCGCTTCCCACAATCACAGCATCAGCATAACCCGCAACAGCGCGAACTTGTTCAGGAGAAGAAATCCCAAACCCTACTGCAACAGGTATACTGCTGTTTTCATGAGCAGTTTTAATTAAATCATCTAATTCAAGCGGAAGATTATCTCTAACCCCTGTAACGCCCAAAGACGATACGCAATATAAAAAACCGTCTGCTTCTTTGCCGATCATTGCGATTCTCTCCTGTGATGTTGGCGCAATTAATTGAATCAAATGTATTCCATTTTTCTTTGCCGCCCCACGCGCCTCCGCACTCTCCTCAAACGGCAAATCTGGGATAATGGCACCGTCAAGTCCATACGCCCGTAAATCAGCAAAGAAACGTTCCACACCATATTGCATGACTGGATTACAATATGTAAAGATCACCAGCGGAATGCTTACCCCTGATGCACGTAGCCTTTCTCCTAATCGAATAGCATCTTTTAATTTCACACCCTGCGCTATGGCACGCTGTGAAGCTCGTTGAATAATCGGCCCATCCGCCAAAGGATCAGAATAGGGAACCCCAAGCTCAATGACATCAGCTCCTGCTTCAATGAGCTTGTGAACCAGTTCAAAGGTTACATCTAAAGAAGGATCTCCTACCGTTATGAAAGGAATGAATCGTTTTACTGTTCGATCAGCAAACAGCTCTTCCATTCTTGTCATGGTATGTTGCATCTTAATTCTCCTCCTTGCTCAGATGGTTTTGTAAGGTATGAACGTCTTTATCCCCGCGTCCAGACAGGCATACAGCGATGATTTGATCGGAACTCATTCGCGGAGCGCGCTTTATAACTTCCGCTATAGCATGAGAGCTTTCCAAGGCAGGTAGTATCCCTTCTAATTTCGTAAGCAATTGGCAAGCCTCTAAAGCTTCCTGATCAGTAATTGCCACATACTCCACTCTGCCGCAGTCTTTTAAATAGGAATGCTCGGGACCAACACCTGGGTAATCAAGTCCAGCCGAAATGGAATGGGCTTCCTGCACCTGTCCATCATCATCCTGCAACAGATATGTAAGGGAGCCATGAATAATACCTGGACGTCCTTTTGTTAATGTTGCCGCGTGCTTGTCTGTATCCACACCTTCTCCTGCTGCTTCTACTGCAGTCAATCTCACCTGATCCCCCACAAATGGATAGAAAAAGCCAATGGCATTGCTCCCCCCTCCGACGCATGCGATAAGTTCATCAGGTAAGCGCCCAAGCTGCTCCAGAGATTGGGCTCGTGTCTCTGTTCCAATGATTTTTTGGAACTCCCGCACCATATAGGGATATGGATGAGGTCCCATCGCCGAACCAATTACATAGTAGGTTTCTTCTACATTACTCACCCAATAGCGAATTGCTTCATTGGTAGCATCCTTTAACGTGGCTGTTCCTGATGATACTGGAATAACCTCTGCTCCTAAAAGCTTCATCCGAAAAACATTTAACTCCTGACGTTTAATATCCTCTGCTCCCATGAAAACCTTGCAAGAAAGTCCAAGACGCGCGGCTACAGTTGCACTCGCTACCCCATGCTGGCCAGCTCCTGTTTCGGCAATAATAGCTTGCTTACCCATTCGTTTAGCCAGTAACGCTTGTGCCAAGGCATTGTTTAATTTGTGAGCGCCAGTGTGATTTAAATCTTCTCGTTTTAAGTAAATATGAGCTCCTCCCAGATGCTCACTCAGACGTTCAGCATGATAAAAGGGAGTCGGCCTGCCCGAATAAAAGCGCAGAAATTGATTTAACTCTGCATGAAAAGTCTCATCCTCCAACGCTTCCACTAAGCTTTTCTCCAATTCGATTAAAGCCTTCATTAAGGTTTCAGGAACAAATCTGCCCCCATATTCACCAAATCGACCTGATCGTAGGACAGATTCATCTCGTACATTCGTAGCTTGTGCCATGCTGCTTCACCCTTTCCGCTAATATTGTTATTTTGTGAGCATCCTTTTCACCATTGGTCTCTACACCACTGGAAAGATCAATTAAGGCTGGTGCATATTTGCTAAGTAAGGTTTCTACATTTTCTATTGAAATACCACCAGCAATGATTGCTTGTAAGGGAGCTACCATTCGTTGCAAATCGGGAATGTGCGCCCAGGCAAATTTTTTACCCGTACCTCCCGCTTGTTTTGGGTCATGCGTGTCAAATAAGTAGGCTTGCACACTATTTTTGTAGGAGGCAAGCTTTTCTGTAACGGAGTCACTCTCTGTCCCGATGCCAATCGCTTTCCATACGGGCTTGCCAAAGCGTTTTTGGGCCATTTGACAAAATTCTGGCGTTTCTTGGCCATGCAATTGGATCACGTCCAGAGGGACCTGGTTCACTATGCGATCAAGCTCAGATACATCTGGATTCACAAAAACCCCTACTAGACGCGGGAAAGGTAATCTCATATTTTCTAAAACATCTACATCCGCTGAATTCTTAGCTTCTGCAACCAGAGTCCTAGCCTGCTCTACTGTCACCCGGCGCTTACTTTCGGCAAACACCAAGCCTGCATATTCCACGCTAAGCTTCTGCAATAAGACGAGTGTATTCGCGTCTTTAATCCCACAAATTTTTAAGGCGGTCATATTGTGTCACCTCGTGAAATCACCTGAGGCTTCATATGTTGATCTTGCATTAGCTCACGAACGGCTCGAACCACGTCCTGCTGACGCATGAACTGCTCACCTACTAAAATGGAGCGCGCTCCTGCCATCCCGACTAAGTGAACATCTTCCGCTGTCGCTAACCCACTCTCACTTACGACAGGAATGCCGCTAGGAATCAGCTTCAAGAGATCTACGGAAGTATGTAGATTCGTGGTGAAGGTTCGCAAATCTCGATTATTAATGCCGAGCAGCATAGGCTCTACTGCCGACATCACTTGCTCTAATTCCGTTTGATCATGAACCTCTATTAGCACATCTAGTCCGATCTCTACTGCCATTTGATAAAAGTGCTTGATTTGTTCACGATCCAGAATGGCTGCAATCAATAAAATAGCATCCGCTCCACTCACTCTTGATTGAGCAACCTGATATTCATCAATAGTAAAATCTTTGCGTAACAACGGCTGAGGGACCAATTCTTTGATCATCTGTAGATACCTTAGTTCACCTTGAAAAAACGTTTCGTCCGTTAACACTGAGATCGCATCTACACCAGCTTCCTGATAAGACGCAGCAATAGCGGCAGGGTCAAAATTAGCACGAATGATGCCTTTTGACGGAGAAGCTTTTTTTACCTCAGCAATTAAGCTTACCTTCCGAGGGCTTGTGGTAAGAGCGTTGACAAAACCGCGAGTAGCTGGCAGTGCTTTCATCTCCGTTAGCATCTGTTGAAGATTTGTTCCTTGACGCAGGGTCGCCACCTCTCCTTTTTTTTGCTCCACAATTTTACGAAGCATGATGAACCCTCCTCATGACCTGACGTAGTTGTTCAAGCTTACGTATTGCATTTCCATTGTCGATCAGCTCAGCAGCCCGGATGACACCCTTTTGCAAGCTACTTACGTTATCCGTGAGGTACAGAATGGCACCTGCATTGAGCAGCACAATATCGCGTTTCGCCCCCCGTTCTCCTTTAAAAATTTGCTCTAGGATTAACGCGTTCTCTGCTGCATCGCCCCCTGTAAGCTCTGCGGAGGTCCCAAGCCTCAATCCTAACCGCTCCGGGTCAAGTCGATACGACGATACTTGACCATCTCTTAATTCAGCTACTTCGCTTTCCCCTGTAATCGTTAGTTCATCTAAACCGTCTAGTCCAGCAACAACCATGGCTCTCGATACACCTAACTCACTTAATGTCTTGGCAATCGGAACCAGCAATCCACGATCGTACAAGCCTAATAACTGGCGATCAGCCCGAGCAGGATTGGTTAATGGCCCCAGTAAATTGAAGACCGTCCGTATCGCCAGCTCTTTTCTCGGTATAGCCGCATGGCGCATTGCTTCATGGTAAAGTGGCGCAAATAAGAAGCAAAGGTTGGTTTCTTCCAGACATTCTGCCGCTTGCTCAGGCGTCAGTTGAATCGGAATCCCTAGTGCTTCTAACACATCAGCGCTACCACACTTGCTAGAAACAGCACGATTTCCATGCTTGGCGACACTAACACCGCCACTTGCGGCTACAATGGCTGAGGCAGTTGAAATATTAAAGGTAGAAGCACCGTCTCCCCCTGTGCCGCATGTATCAATCACGTTTTGCTTAGCAACAGGAAATGCTTTAACTCGTTCACGCATGGCTTCTGCAAAGCCAATCAATTCTTCAACCTGTTCACCTTTTACCCTGAGTGCCGCTAAAAATGCTCCGATCTGTGCATGCGTTGCTTTTCCATCCATGATTTCACCCATCGCTAATCGAGCCAGCGTACGATCCAGGTGTTGCTTTCGGGTAATTTTATCTAAGGAGGTCGTTAGCATAACGCTACCCCCTTTGGTTGAAACTGCTGCTCTGCCTTTTCTAGCGCTTTGACCATTGCTGCTGCCTTATTCATTGCTTCTTGATATTCTAGCTCCGCTATTGAATCAGCGACGATGCCGCCTCCTGCTTGTATATGCACATGATTTTGTGTAAACAACAGGGTACGAATCGTAATGCAACTGTCTAAATTTCCAGTAAAGCTGAAGTAACAAATCGAGCCTGCATACGTGTGACGAGCATCTTGCTCCAATTCTGCAATGATTTCCATCGCTCGCAATTTAGGAGCCCCAGATACAGTACCAGCAGGAAAAGCGGCAAGAAGAGCATCAAAACAATCCAAATCTTCACGCATCTCTCCTGACACATCCGAGACAATATGCATCACATGCGAATAACGGTCTACATGTAAGGGGTTTTCCACCTTTACCGTACCGTATTTGGAGACTCTCCCTACATCATTGCGGGCCAAATCAACTAGCATATGATGTTCCGCCAATTCTTTTGGATCGGCCAGCAATTCTTGCTCTAACGCCACATCCTCCTCGATTGTTGCTCCACGTTTGCGAGTTCCAGCTATCGGACGAACCTCAACCTTATTGTTCTGAACCTTCACTAGCACTTCCGGTGATGCCCCTACCAAAGTCGCTGATCCAAATGGCAGATAATACAGGTAAGGAGATGGATTCGTCGTTCTTAGCATCCGATAAACGGCAAATGGGTCCACATCCGTCTTCATCGTCATGCGCTGAGAAAGAACAACCTGAAAGATATCTCCGCTGGAAATATACTCTTTCGCTTTGGAGATCATGGTCTTATACTCTGAGAGACTCATGTTGCTTTGCAAGCTACTGGTCTGTGGCTTTTTGACCGCTTCGTCTAGCTGACTTAATTGATTTTGCTGTAGCCTTGTGTCCTTCGGTACAGGTGTATGCAGGATGTGATCACGCAAAGCGACCAATCGGGCACCAGCCTTTGCATACTTCATCTGCAACGATTCTTCTGTGTCCTCCTCAGAAACCCTAATGTGAACCATGCATTGAATTTCTTGCTTTACATGATCATAAACCAGCATTTCATCTACAAAAACGACATGCATATCCGGGATATCAAGCGGTTGGTTCCGGTGCTTAGGCAATTGCGTCTCTACATAGCGCAATGTATTATATCCCAAATATCCGATTGCTCCTCCTGTTAATGGTGGAAATTCAGCAATGGATGGCGCTCTATACTGCTGACATAATTCTCGCAGCACTTCCATGGGATTGCGGTTATACTGCTCTCGTTCCCCCGACTCTTTAAGAAGCGTCACCTGCTGGTCAATCGCTTCTACTCGCAAAAAGGGGCGTAGTCCTATAAAGGAGTACCTAGACCAGCGTCCTCCTCCTTCAACACTTTCTAGTAAAAAAGCTGCTTCTTCCGTACATTTTTGATACAAACTGATCGGCGTTTCCTGATCAGCTAACAAAGTAAGGCGAATGGGAATAAAATTGTGTGTAGATGCATAGTGCTGCACCTCTTGAAATGTGGGCTCTAACATGGACAACACACCTCTCTTCTTTAAGATAGAAGAGGATGGTCGTATAGAAGATGGGATAATATGTAAGACAAAAAACACCCAGGAAAGAGTCCTGGGTGTTGGTTTATAGCATAACGAAACCAGTCTCAGCTCTCCTCGTCTCATACAACCTATCTCTTCTCAACTCTACTCGGCTCTCGTCTAACTTACTAACTTGCTCGTAACTAACTTCATGCTCTGAACTAGTAAAACTTGCTCTTACTTTACAAAACCTGGCCCCTACTGTCAACTATTCTTTTACTAAATCTGGGCGTAAACGAATTGCTTCCCCTAGAAAAATATGCGTAATTTCATGTGGAGACTTATCAGTATTGATGTGAAGCATAACACGAATACAATTTTTTAAACTCCCAGCCACAGGAATTTCTTTTGCACACATCAGGGGAACATGCTCCCATTTTAAAAACTCACGGGCAGCCTGAGCTGGAAATACAGCATCCAGCTCCTCTGTCATCGTTATTATAGCACTTGCTATATCGTCAGTCTCAATTTTATTTTGATGAATCATTTCATGTAAAAGCTCTGCTGTTGCCTCTAAAATTTCACTTTTATCATTTCGGGTGACCGTTGTTGCACCACGGACCCCTCGTACCTTACTCATTTTTGTGATTCCTCCCACTCTTCGCTCATAAACCGTAGTACATCTTCCTCTTTTACCCTAGGCACGATCTCTACATGCTCCATAGATGTTGGCAAAACAAGTGTAAGTGTACCTGCTACGCCCTTTTTATCCAAATGCATTGCCCTTAAAACATCTTCTGGATGTAATTCTTTTGGCCATTGAGTTGGGAGTCCAAAGGCTGCAAGCACTCTTTTTGTACGCTTTGCTACACCTTCTGGCGACATTCCAATGGATTCTGCATAACGGGCGGCTAAAACCATCCCAATCGAGATTGCTTCACCATGATTAAGCTGACCGTAACCCGTTAACGCCTCAAAGGCATGACCAAAGGTATGACCTAAATTTAAGGTCATGCGGATATTTTGCTCAGTTTCGTCTTTGGCTACTACCGCCGCTTTCACAGCACAGCCGCGATAGATGGCTTCACTAACCAGTTCTGCATCCAATTCCATTAGGCCTTTCGCATGCTCCTCCAGCCATCCAACAAAGCCCTCATCTGAAATCAGTCCATGCTTGATCACTTCCGCAAAGCCGGCGGAGATTTCTCTACGAGGCAATGTTTGCAGAGTATCCACATCATAAATAACCATCAAGGGTTGGTGAAAAGCCCCAATTAAATTTTTGCCCAAACGATGATTAATCGCTACCTTGCCACCTACCGAGCTATCATGAGCCAATAAGCTTGTGGGAATTTGCACAAAATCAATTCCACGCATATATGTAGCCGCTACAAAGCCTGCCAGGTCCCCTACGACTCCACCGCCTAACGCTAGCACGACAGATTTACGATCAAGTCCTGCCTCAATAGCAGCTGTCATCACCTCTTCATAAACAGCAAACTGCTTCGCTTTTTCACCAGCTACAACAATGTGGGAAAAAGCTTGGTATCCCGCTTGTTCTAGCTGAAGGTGCAACGGCTTCAAATAATGCTGCGCCACATGAGCGTCTGTAATGACGAATAATTTTTGAGAGACTTTGATGTTTGCCTCCTGCAATAGGGTAGGTGTTTGGCTCAACAAACCCGCCCCAATATGAATAGGATAAGCTCTTTCGTTCAAGTCAACTAGTAACGTACGTTTTTCCATTAGAATCTCTCCGTATAAGCTCGATATTCTTCTACGTTTGCCACCATATCGTCTAAAGCATCAGACGGAAACTTCTCACACATGGCACGCGCTATTTCCCAAGCAACGACTGCTTCAGCAACTACACTTGCTGCTGGTACAGCACAGCTATCTGAACGTTCAATAGTTGCTGCAAATGGCTCCTTCGTATCAATATCTACACTCATTAACGGTTTATATAAAGTTGGGATAGGCTTCATTACTCCCCGCACAACTATAGGCATTCCAGTGGTCATACTACCCTCCAAGCCGCCTGCCCGATTCGTTTTGCGACTGTAGCCTTTTCCTTCTGTCCATTCAATCTCATCGTGTACCTGAGAGCCTGGCAAGCCTGCCGCTTCAAAACCGATTCCGATCTCTACTCCTTTAAAGGCTTGAATGCTCATAATAGCTTGCGCCAATCTTGCATCCAGCTTGCGATCCCATTGCACATAACTACCTAAACCAATCGGTACACCTTCCACAATTACTTCTACAATTCCGCCTAAAGAATCGCCTTCTTCTTTAGCACGATCGATAAGCTCCATCATTTTTTTCTCTGCATCAGGGTCAATGCAGCGTACAGGCGAATCCTCCGTTATTTGCATGAGCTCATCTAGGGACAATTCACGTTCTTGGGCCACTACCTGTCCAATCTGCTTAACATGCCCAGCTACCCGAATACCGAATTGGGATAACAATTGACGTGCCACAGCACCTACGGCTACCCGCATCGTCGTTTCCCTCGCACTAGAGCGCTCCAGAATATTTCGCATATCCCTTTGGTGATATTTAATAGCCCCATTCAAGTCAGCATGACCAGGACGCGGACGTGATACACGACGACGTGCTTCATCCTCTTCTGGCACAGGTGTAGCACTCATAATTTTTTGCCAGTGGGTCCAGTCATTATTCTCAACAATCAACGTAACAGGAGCCCCCGTTGTATAACCATGACGAACACCAGATACGACCTGAACAGTATCTTTCTCAATCTGCATCCGGCGACCTCGGCCATGCCCCTTTTGGCGACGGTGTAATTGTTTGTTTATTTCGTCAAATGAAAAGGGGAGATTGCTAGGAATTCCTTCAATAATAGCTGTTAATTGTGGTCCGTGTGACTCTCCTGCGGTTATATATCTCACTCTTCTCTCCTCCAGTCAAATCCTTTAACACTTTTAAGCGATATAATATCATACATAGCCTAAGATGAAAACAAAAATAGACAAAATGCTTCTCACAATAAGGAGAAGCATTCTGCCATCTCTATAGATGATCGATTGTTATCAGTCGATCAGCCTGCTCACGATAGTAGAGTCGCTTCTGCATTACTAGGTTTTCCAGTTGGCGAGTTTCCGCTCCTAGAATTTGTCCGCACTCCTGCAAATTGATGAGCCCAAGTCGATACGCTTCAATCACCTTTGATTTATCCATTGACTCGTCGCCTCCATCTGGAAATGTTTGTCTTCCTAGTAGCTATTGTTCAATAAATAAATCATTGGTATACATCTTTCGTTACGATTTTACAGAGTTTTTTTATAAAAAAACGTATCTTCTACTTCAAACTGATATTGTTGCGGTTGGAAAATTTGCTCTGTGCTTCCCACAAACAATACGCCGCCAGGGCGTAGGGCACGACTAAACTTTTGATATAACTCATGCTTCGCTTCTTCTGTAAAATAAATCAAGACATTTCGGCAAATAATTAGATCAAAGCCTGTATCAAACGACTCCGCAAGCAGATTATGCTTTTTAAAGTTCACAGCATTTTTAATTTCTTGATCTAAACGATAAGTGAGCTGGTCCTTATGAAAATATTTCTGTAATAAATCTTTAGGGCAATCCTGTAAGGAACGCTCCAAATAAACACCCTGCTTCGCTTTCGCCAGCGCTCCTTCGTCAATATCGCTAGCAAGGATGCTAGAGGACGCTAGTAATTGCTTTCTTTTTAACACAAGTGACAGTGTATACGGTTCTTCCCCAGTAGAACACGCTGCGCTCCACACCTTTAAACGACGGGATTCTGCATGTAATCTTGGCAAAATTTTATTTTCGAGCGTCTCCCACCTGCCTGGATTTCGGAAAAACTCTGAAACATTTATTGTCATCCGATCCAAAAATTCGTAAAATAAGTCCTGATCTTTACTCAGGGCCTCGAAATACGCGACAAAGCTGTTATATCCGCGCTTGATTCGTAATGAGGTTAATCTGCGTTTCATTTGTGCTTCTTTATATAACGCTAGATCAATCCCTGTTTTCTTTTTAATCAGTGCAATAAATTGCAAGAAGTCTTTATCCTCCACTGTGTGTATCCCCCTTTTGCCTTACTCCAAGCCATTCGTTACACTATTCGTCAAATCCTGCTACGATACGAAAAAAAGACCTTCAAAGGAAGGCCCTTCTTACGAAATTTGTCATTTTAGATCCAACGAGCGATCGTTTTTTCTACGGAAACGATTTCATCCTTTGAGAACCAAAGACCAATTTCACGCTCTGCACTTTCAGCAGAATCAGAACCGTGAATGATATTCATGCCTACAGATACTGCGTAATCACCACGGATTGTACCAGGTGCTGCATCTGCTGGGTTCGTTTTCCCCATCATGTTACGGGCAGTGCTAATCACCTTGTCGCCTTCCCATACCATTGCAAATACAGGACCAGAAGTAATGAAGTCTACTAATTCACCAAAGAAAGGACGCTCTTTATGTTCAGCATAATGCTCTTCCGCTTTTTCACGGCTCACATTCATTAGTTTAGCGCCAACCAAAGTAAAGCCTTTTTTCTCAAAACGGGCAACGATCTCTCCTACAAGATTACGTTGTACGCCGTCTGGCTTTACCATGATAAAAGTTTTTTCCATTCGAATGCCCTCCATACCTCTATGTATATTTGTACCAACGAAAATTTTATCAGAAGTAGGTCGTACAAGCAACCGCTCAGTTGCAGAAACTTCAATAAATTTGATCGATATGGAAAAGTTGTTATTTTCATATAGCAAGAGGCATGCATCTGTTCATCATGCAGATCCTCCCTTATACATAAAGCCCCTTTCCCACAAGAAAGAGGCTTCTTCATCAACTCTGGATTAAAATTTACGCCCACCAATATAATCAGCAATTTGTATTAATGATTTTTTGGTCGGAGATGCAGGCAGATCTGCTAATGCTAGTTTCGCTCTTTTAATATAGCGTTCAGCCAACGCTTGTGAATAAGCAATCCCTTCTCCCTGATGAATCAGCGGAATTGCCTGTTCAATGCGAGAGTTGATATCGCCCTTACGAATCCACTCCTGAAAGATATCCTTTGTACTGCCCTGATAAGCGCTATAAAGAGCTGGCAAAGTGACGTTTCCTTGACGTAAGTCACTTCCCGCCGGCTTACCTAGCTGTTTTTCCGTTCCTGTAAAATCTAGGATATCATCTGTAATTTGAAAAGCCATTCCAACATTATACCCAAAATGATACATACGGCGGACTACATCTGCCGATGCATTAGTCGCAACTGCGCCAAGCTGACAGCTAATGGCAATTAACAGCGCTGTTTTGCGTTTAATCCGGCGGAGATAATTACGCAGGCCCTGATTCCAATTTCCCAAATCGCGAACTTGCTCAATCTCTCCTTTACACATCTCCACAATGGCTTTGGAGAGAATTTGATGGATCGCTGGATTAGGTAATTGCGTTACGATGCCTAAAGCCCTTGCTAGTATGTAGTTTCCAGAATACATCGCCACTCGATTGTCCCATTTCGTGCGTACGGTGTCTCTGCCTCGGCGCTTGTTCGCATCATCCACCACATCATCATGAACAAGCGTAGCCATATGAATAAGCTCAAGCGGTACAGCTACTTGAGATAAATTTTGCACATTATAATCACCAAATTTCCCCGCTAGCAACACAAAGACAGGGCGGATTCGCTTTCCGCCTGCCTTCAGAAGATGGGTAGAAGATTGGTAGAGTTCACGAGACTCTGGATTGATGGCTCGCTCCAGTTCTCGTTCGATATATGAAACATCACTTTTTACTTGCATATAGATATCGACCAGATTCATTTCATCCACCTAACTCGTTGACATAGTAGTAATGTTGTCCGTTGCCCAAAATGCTACTTTCACCGGCTTGGGCAATAGACCAAGATCAGCCGTGCAAGCATAGTAATGTTCCAATCCCATAATTTGTTCCTGCGTAAAATCATGAATGAGTCCAGTAAAATACCCTTCCCAGAAAGATACGTCGCCACCAAAATGCTGGTGAGCATACTGAACGATCTCACTACAATCGGCATGACTCTTGTTTTTGCTACGTACAAATTCCTCATGAAGCTGATGCAACAATTTACCATGTGTTTCAACAGCTTCTCTCCGAATGGCCCATACAGCAAACGTCATTGGGTATCCTGTATGCTCATACCAAAGCTGTCCTAAATCGTACACATAATATCCCAGATCCTGCTGACGGGCTAGAATTGCTTCATCTCCAATTAGCAGGGAAGCATCGTGTTCCTCCATCATCGACTTGATATCAGGGCGCATTGTGGTGTATTCAGGGCTCATACCCTTAAATTTTTCCAATATAACCCGCAACAAATTAACAGAGGTAGCAGAGGTATTCGTTAATGCAATGCGAGCTTGATCCAGTTGATCAATCGGACGTTTACTAAATAAGAAAATAGAACCTACAGGACCTTTGGCACCAACACATACATCTGGCATTAACACATATTGATCTTCATGTTCCGCGTAGCTGAAGGAGGATATAGGACCTACGTCAATGATCCCCTCTGCCATTGCTTTATTTAATTGTGCAGGATATTGCTGGATAAAATCAGCTTTCCCCAAAAAGCGGTCTAAATTTACATAAAAATAGACAGGAAGCGTGTTTG
Source organism: Brevibacillus sp. SKDU10 (assembly GCF_001645205.1). Taxonomy (NCBI): domain Bacteria; kingdom Bacillati; phylum Bacillota; class Bacilli; order Caryophanales; family Paenibacillaceae; genus Brevibacillus; species Brevibacillus sp. SKDU10. The sequence continues at coordinate 81,044 of NZ_LSSO01000172.1, forward strand.
TATATAAGATCTGTCCGACCTGTAGTTGTCTTTTACTCATGGCCCTCTCCCCATCTCGTAAACAAATGATTTTCCACATCAAGTTGGTCAAGTGCTTTGCCAACCACGAAATTCACTAGGTCATCAAGTGTTTGCGGGCGTTGATAGAAACCAGGCATCGCAGGGAGAATCTTGACTCCGATACGGCTTAGTTTCAGCATATTTTCTAGATGTAGCGCGTTAAAGGGTGTTTCACGTGGGACCAGCACGAGCTTGCGTCCCTCTTTAATCATTACATCAGCACAGCGTTCTAATAAATTGCCGGAAGCACCGTGAGCAATACCCGAAAGTGTTCCCATCGAACACGGGATAATAATCATCCCATCACTCTTATACGAGCCACTCGCCATTGGACAATTAAAATCTCGCAACGTCCAATAATGAAGCTCGCCTGCGGAGCATTTCTCAAAATACCCTTGTAAAAACGTCTCACGTTCATCCACAGCAGGTGCAAAATCCAATTCATCATGAAAAACCTGCCAACCAGCTTCTGTTATCATCAAGTGAACCGTATGTCCAGCTCTTAGCAATTCTTCAACTAGTCGAATTCCATATTTTGCACCACTTGCTCCTGTTATGCCTACCCCTAGTTTCATCTTTTTCATAGAATCACCAAGTCCAGAACAGTAAAGCAGCATATCACTACGCTAAAAATGCCATTCATTGCAAAGAAAGCAATTTCAATTTTAGACAGGTCGTTATGTTTAACTTGACTGTGTTCATAGAATAAAATCGCTGCCCCAGCAATAATGCCGACAAGAAACCATACGGATAGATTAGTCGTCATATACATCAGGAGAAGACCTAGAATGGTTAACAAATGACAGAAGCGAGCAATTATCAGTGCATTCTTAATTCCAAACCGACTAGGGACAGAGTAGAGACCTTCTTTAACATCGAACTCTGTATCCTGACAAGCATAGATAATATCAAAACCGGCTGTCCAGATCATGACTGTAAAGAACAATAGCATTGCCGTTCCATTTACTTGACCCGTGGTTGCAATCCAACCGCCCAATGGCCCGAAGCCAAGGGCTACACCTAAGATAAAATGGCAGAGCCACGTAAATCGTTTGCAATAGGAATATAAGACTAATACAAAGACTGCAAGTGGTAAAAGCTTAACTGCTAATGGGTTTAGTTGCCATGCAGCAACGAATAAGACCAAGAAAGAAACAATAATAAAAAGAAGCACTTCAGTGACAGACAGCAATCCTGCCGGAATGGCACGCTTCGCTGTTCGCGGGTTTTTTGCATCAATGACACGGTCTATCAAACGATTTAGTGACATCGCTGCGCTTCTTGCCGCTACCATCGCTATCGTAACCCAGAAGATTTCTGCCCAGGTAGGCCATGTACCTTCTATAATTATATTGCCTAGTACTGCCCCAATAAAAGCAAATGGCAACGCAAAAATACTATGTTCAAATTTAATCATTTCGAGAATGATTTTCACTTTATTAAAGACCATTTTGACTTGCACTTCCATTCTATTTTGCGGATAGGCTATGGATTTTTCGTACCGATATGCAGGGCAGAGACACCGCCCATAAACAATTTTACCTGTACATGATCAAGCCCCGCTCTTCTAAACATCTCAGCCAGCTCTTTACTATCTGGAAAATTCGTAAGGGACTGAGGTAACCAAGCGTATTCCTCATACTTATTGATTACCATTTTAGCAACAATTGGCAGCATTTTATAGAAATAAAGATAAAATAACTTACGATATGGGATAAATGGTGGCTTCGATACCTCTAAAGACACAACCTTGCCCCCTGGCTTTACCACGCGTGTCATCTCGTTAAGCACCGTTTGCACATCGGGCACGTTGCGTAGGGCAAATCCAATCGTAACAAAATCAAACGTATTATCTTCAAAGGGCATTTTCATGGCATCAGCATTCACTAATTGCACTTGACTTAGCCCTTCCTTTTCGACCTTGTACGCTCCTACATTCAACATATTTTGACTAAAATCAAGCCCTACTACTTTCCCATTAGGACCTACTGTTTTGGCCAAGCTAATTGTCCAATCGCAAGTCCCGCACGCAACATCCAGACAAGCATCTCCTGGCTTCACCTGCATTTGGTTCATCGTATACTTGCGCCATGATGAATGGCTGCCAAAACTGATGACATTATTCATACGGTCATATTCGTTCGCGATGCTCTCAAAAACGGAATGTACATATTCCGCCTTCGATGGTTGTCCATTTGTGTTCAAAGCCTACATCTCCTCTGCCCGCTTTAACCGTTGTACGCGATTTGTATAGCGGGAAGTCATCCACGCTAACTCGCTTTGTGTGTCGCCCGATTTTAAGGTAACGATCAATTGCTCACAGATATGCAATAATTCCATGACTTTCCCTTCAATCATTTCGACTGCATTGGCGATTGTAGAGCCTGGCTTCTGTAGCAAAAATTGTGTTAAGCCGTTTGGAGCTTGCTCTTGCCATTGCAACTGCTCCCATTCCCCGATCAGTTGTTCAAAGGCTGAGGTCTGTTCAAACAAGCTGGTCCAAAATTCACGTACAGAGTCATTTTTTGCATATTTGTCTACAAAAGCTACATAAAGAGCCGTATCAATCTTTTTGCGCAAGGTAAGATACGTCTCCTGTGTCAATTTATTTTCTTTCTGAGCAATATATAGCTTCATTTTCGTTTCGTGAGCAAATTGGTTACCTACAGCCAAAACTTGAATTGCTTCAATCTCATTAGCGTCTGCGAGCATATTATAGTAAAGACTACTGTAGTAATCCCCCGCTAAAACGGTTAACTGTCTATTACGTTCGGAAACCAGCGTTTTTTCATAATGATTCCGTACGGTTTCATGTGTATCAATGCCCAATTGTACTAACCCAGTCGCTACCGAGAGTAGATGAGCTCGTTCTTTTGTGAAGCCGTTCTCATGTAAAAAGAAGAATAAGAGAGCGAGTCGATTTTCAGCCAGAGCTGGGACATCCACATATTGTTGAATATATGTTTGTTGTATTCGACCTTGAATTTCTTCGATGATAGCTTTTAATTCCTGTGAATATGCATTTCGATCTGTGCCCATTATGCCTCCTCCATTTAAAGCGTTGAAGCTCCATCACTGTCCCCATTTTTTACAAAGAATGTAATGTTTTTGAACACAAAAAAATGGTACGCAGTAATCCATCGCCATACAGTATATCACACTTTTAAAGGAAGGAATAATTTTCTGCTGTAATCAAGTTGCTTCTTTAACAAAAAAATGCTCCTTTACATACTGCTCTGCATCGCTTAGTTCAGTTGGGCTTTTCCATTTATCTTCTTGTCCCATTTGGGCTCGATCTGCTTGGATCAGAAGCGTAGCTGGGCTTTGTGCTTGTTGTTCATTGGATCTAGTGAATTGGAGGGTGACATGCTTAACATTCGTCGTCTTATTCATCAGTACATAAACAATTGAATAGGCATCATGATACATGAGGTCATTTACTTTCTTGTGGTCTTCAGGTAAGGACAGCGTGAGCATGATGGAAGGCTGATCCCACTCTACATGACTTATCTTATAATGAGTTTCCAGTAAAGTAAATAAATCCACAAGATTGTGTGAACTTACTGTGAGTCTAGGAAATTCTCGAAAGGTTGGGACGTCAGCGACAGGTCCTTTTTTTGTAAAAACCGGCAAAACTGACAGCATCAGAGATAAACCTACTGAGATCATCATTGCAAATAAAAATCGCCGTGGCATTTTATGCATTCCCCCTTTTTTCCATTCTACAAAAGAAAAAAGCAGGCTATGCCTGCCAGGGAGAAAAATGCTGGTGATACCTTCGAAGGAGTAGAAACGATTTCTCTTATTTATCTATCTTTGATGAATCAGTGTAGCCTTTTTTTCTATAGCGGAAAATACCCTTTAGCTCCTTATACGTACGAAATGGTTTGCTGATGACACGGTACGGCATGGTTGAGATGAAATGACTCAAATCTTCTCTGAATTCCTGAGTGATCCGTTGTGGCTTCGAAATAATTCGATCAACATACTGCGAATAAATTTCTTTCAACAAATCTGGTTCCATAACGCTCTCTTTTCCACACTGCTCACATTTAACCATATATAAAATATCATGTACATATGTGACGGTGTGCGGTGCTTGACCAAGACAAGTTATGCAGTAGAGTTCTGTTTCAATCACTGTCTCTTCCAAACCCGTTCCCTCCTTACTCCTCACTGTTGCCTTTATCATCAGATTTAGCAATTAATTCTCTAGCTGTACGCTCATCTACAAACAATTTATGGAAATAACCACCACGTAAAGCAGCCCTAATTGCTGTCAATTTCGCTAACCCAGTCGCCACTGCAATAACAGTGGGAATCTGAAATAAATCGGGCAGGTCAATCCCAATAACACGATTGTTCAATGGTATATGAATCTGTTTGCCATCCTTGTCGATAAAGCGGGAGCCTATATCCCCTACAGCTTGATTTTGCTTTAGCTCTTCCATTTCCTCTTCTTTTAAATATCCCATGTTAAACAATGTTGATTCTTCCAGAAAACCGATTCCTAACAGGGCAATTTCCACCTTGCGAATTTGATCTAGTAAAACTCGAATGGATTCTGATTGTAGAATCTGTTCCTTGAGCTCTACTGTTTCTACCAATGCCGGCGCATATAAAAATTCACAGTTTGCTCCCATTCGTTTTGAGAGTTCATAGGCTAATTGGTTAGAATGGATTTCTACGTGCTTTCGTCCTGTCCCTCCGACTAGAGGGTACACCATCATTTCTGGATTTCGTTCGTACGGGTATTCATTTACCATATGATATAGGGTAGTCCCCCATGATAATCCGATGCTCTTGACATTTTTAGCCAATTTAGATAGATGCATGGCTGCTTCCTTAGCTACTAGCTGCTTGATTAATTCCTGATTCTCTATTCCGTTCACAGGCACAACAATAGCTTCATCTAAAGAAAACATTTCTTCTAGCTTTTGTTCAATCTCCACTACGTTTACAGTTTCATCTTTAATAATGATCTCTACAATTCCAGCATCTTTTGCTTTTTGTAGGAGTTTGGATATTACAGGGCGGGAAACCCCGATCTTTTTAGAGATTTCTGCTTGGGTTAGTCCTTGAAAATAATATAGTTTAGCGACGCGCACGAGTTCCCTTTTCTCAGCCCAATCCATTGTCTCACCTCTCTTACATCTATCATCCTTCATCTATTATAAACATAAACGCATAGGAGCGCGAAAAAGATTACAAATTCCTGTACCATCGTAAGCAATCCATAAATCACTAAGATAAGAGGAGCAAAAAAGAACTGAGGAAGGGCGTCCCCAGTTCTTCTTTCAAGTTGTGTCCCATTGTCCCATGTAAGCTGCTCTACAGATATCAAGCTTTTACGAATGGATACCTTTTCCTAGCCAATCGCTGGCCGCTTCAAGTAATGCTTCTGATACAGTTGGATGTGGAAAAATCAAATTTGCCATTTCTTCAACGGTACCTTCCAACTGCATATAAGCAGAAATTTGTGAAATCATCTCAGTCACATGTGGCCCGACCATCACAGCCCCTACTATTTCCCCGTAGGTCTCATCTGCAATCAGCTTTACAAAGCCTCCTGCTTGGCCGCTTGCTAAGGCCTTACCGTTTACCGCGAGCTGATATATTGATGTTTTTACCTGAAAGCCTTTTTCTTTTGCTTCACGCTCGCTTAGCCCTACACTTGCTATCTCAGGGTAGGTGTAGATGCATCTTGGTACGATATGGTATTCCATATCTTTAGCGTGCCCTGTCGCATTCAGAGCAGCTACAATTCCTTCTGCACTTGCTACATGAGCCAATTGCCAATTGCCAACCACGTCACCTATTGCATATAGATTTGGTACACTTGTTTCCATACGTGCATTAACTTTAATAAATGGACCATCCGTATCAAGTGATAGGTTATCAGATGCCGACAGATTCGGTCGACGTCCAATTGCGACTAGTATTTTTTCGGCTACGACCTCCTGTTTTGCTCCAGCTTCATTGTAGATAATAAGCTGTTTTTGCGAGCCAAGGGCTTTCACCGCAGCTACTTTCGCCTTGGTTAGAATCGTAATTCCCATTTTGCCTACATGTTTTGTTACTACCTGTGAAGCCATTTCATCTTCAGTAGCCAGAATGCGATCTGCCATTTCAATGATTGTTACCTTTGTTCCCAAACTTTCAAAAATGCTGGCAAACTCTACACCAATAACACCACCACCAATAATTGCAAGAGACGCAGGAATTTCTTCTAAATCAAAAATGGTATCGCTTGTGTGATATGCTACCTGATCTAATCCTTCAATCGGAGGTACGGCTGGAGAGGAGCCTGTCGCAATAATGATTGACCCGGCCTTCATTCTCTCTGGTTTATCACCCGTAATTTCCACGATCTGGTCTGGTTGAATCTCACCCTTACCATGATAGAAATCAATTTTTCCCGTTCGCAATAGATGGGCAATTCCTCCACGGAGCTGATTAATAACCTGATTTTTTCTCTGCATCATTTTTGGTAAGGAGAGCCTCATTTCTCCTACCTCAATTCCGTATTTGGGCGCATCTCTGATAGCATGAATCATTTCAGCATGCTTCAATAATGCTTTAGATGGAATACATCCTCGATTCAAGCAGGTTCCTCCCAAATGTTCCTGCTCTATAAGTGCCACCTTCTTTCCTTCTTTTGACGCGCGAATGGCCGCTACGTATCCGCCCGGTCCTCCCCCGATGACAACAATATCGTAGGTTTTCATGGCTGTTCCCCCTAGACTAGTAGCTGATATGGTTCTTCAAGAGAGCGTTTTATACTTTGCAAAAATTCTGCTGCTGGTGCTCCATCCACGATCCGATGGTCAAAGGAAAGGCTCAAAGTCATCTGCGGACGAAGTTTTAACTCTCCGTGAATCCCAACTGCTTTTTCCGTAATACGGCCAACCCCTAAAATGGCAACCTCTGGCTGATTAATAATGGGTGTAAAGGCATCAATGTCGTACATTCCAAGATTGCTAATGGTAAAGGTGCCTCCCTGCATCTGATCAGGCAGCAATTTAGCTTCTCTTGCTAATCGCCCCAGCTCTTTACACTCTGTCGTTAATGTCGCTAAGCCTTTCTGATCAGCATGTTTGACAACGGGCACCATTAGACCGTTTGGTACTGAAACTGCAAGACCCGTGTTCACTTCCTGTTTATAGAGAATGTAGTCACCTTCAACGGAAGCATTCATCTGTGGATGTTGACGCAATGCTATCGCAACCGCTTTCATGACGATCTCTGTATACGACAACCGATATCCTGTCTGATTCTCAATCACTGGGAGTAAGCTTTTGCGAAGCTTGATTGCATTGCTCATATCTACTTCCGTTACTAGCGTGACATGCGGTGCTGTAGTCACACTTCGGATCATTCGCTCAGAGATAACCTTACGCATCCCCTCCAATTTCACACGAGATAACTCCACAGATGATTTTGTGCTGTTTGCTCTGTTCATAGCTACTTGCAAACGATTAGGAGGAGCTTGTAGAACATCATGCTTTGTAATTTTTCCATTAGCACCTGATCCCTGTATGCTGTTTAGCTGAACTCCCGTGTTCGAGGCGATTTTTTTCGCTAGAGGTGTCACCATTCTCTCTTGATCATGCTTAACATAAGCTTCTACATCTTCGGCATGAATGCGCCCATTTGTTCCACGCCCTTTCATCTCATGTAATGCGACACCGTTTTCTCGTGAAAGACGTCGAGCCGCTGGTGTAGCCCGCACTTTATTCGCTTCATCTTCAGAAGCAGAAGTCTCTCTTTTTGCTTCGCTCTCCTCACTAGCTTTGTTTACATCAGCAAGTGTTTCTTCTCCCTCTATCTCTGGCGGTGTGTCTGGAACTAGTTCTCCTAGCTCTCCAATGTACCCGATGATTTTTTGTACAGGTACAATCGCGTTCACATCATCATAAATTTTTAGTAACGTACCTGTTGCATACGCCTCTACTTCGATGTTAATTTTGTCTGTCATCACCTCTAGTAGTAGGTCACCCTCTTCTACCAGGTCTCCCTCTTTTTTAAACCATTGCAAAATGGTTCCCGTCTCCATTGTCATACTAAGCTTAGGCATGAAGATTCCTGTTGCCATGTTCCTCTCCCCCTTCTAACGATGTGCCACTGTGTCTTTTACTGCTTGTATAATATCAGGCACCTGCGGGATTGCCGCCTTTTCTAAAACTGGATTATAAGGCATTGGTATCCACTTACCGCCCAATCGTCTAATAGGGGCATCTACATAATCGAAGGCTTCACTCTCGGCAATCATGCTGACAATCTCTCCGCCGAATCCGCCGAACTTGACCGCTTCATGAACCACAATCAGCTTTCCTGTTTTCTTCACTGACCGAATAATGGTGTCGGTATCTAATGGCACCAATGTTCGTGGATCGATAACTTCCACAGAGATGCCTTCCTTTTCTAATTCGGCGGCTGCTTCTAATGCTTTGTGTATCATAATAGCAGTGGCTACGATTGTTACGTCTGTGCCTTCACGTTTAACATCTGCCACACCAAGCGGAATACTGTATGATTCTTCTGGGACATGCCCCGATGTTTTATAGAGGAGCTTGTGTTCATAAAAAATCACTGGGTTATGATCGTCGATGGCTGCCTTTAATAACCCCTTTACATCATAAGCAGTTGAGGGCTGGACCACTTTAAGCCCGGGAATATGGGCCATCCACGCCTCCAAGCTTTGTGTATGCTGCGCCGCGGCACCTGTACCCGAACCGGATGGTGTACGAACGACCATCGGTACCCCCCCTTTCCCGCCAAACATGTAGCTATTTTTCGCAGCCTGATTTACCAACTGATCCATTGCAATGGTTATGAAGTCAGAGAATTGTAGCTCCATGATGGGTCGCATGCCAGTCATAGCGGCTCCGACAGCAGCTCCTGCAATCGCTGCTTCGGAAATCGGTGTGTTGCGGATTCGCTCTGGACCAAATTCTTCAATCATCCCACGCGACACCCCAAACGCTCCTCCGTATACTCCAATGTCTTCTCCCATCAAAAAAACATCTGGATTGACACGCATCTCCTGACTCATCGCTTCTCGGACCGCTTCTAAGTACGTAATCTCTCTCATGAGGTTCCCTTCCTTCTTTATTTATCCGTTATGCGTAGACGTCTTCTTCCAACGTATCTAGAGAAGGCATCGGGCTTTTTTCTGCAAACATCACTGCGTCCTCGATCTCCTTCTTTGCCTGCTGTTCTATTTCTTTGGCCTGTTCTTGTGTAAGCAGGCCTTTTTCTATCAAGACATCCTGTAATCTTTTGATGCAATCGCGATTTTTCCGCCAATCCAGCTCTTCTTCACGGGTCCGATATTTTTTCGCATCACTCTTGGAGTGACCTTTATAACGATATGTTTTGGCTTCAATTAAAGTAGGTCCTTCACCACGCCGAGCTCGTTCTGCTGCCTCTGCTACAGCATTCATGACTGCCAAAAGATCGTTTCCATCTACTACTACACCAGGAATACCATATGCTTTTGACCGATCCGCAATATTTTCAATATTCACCATTTCCGTTACAGGACCAGACATTCCATATTGATTATTTTCACAGAAAAAGATAACTGGCAATTTCCAGATGGACGCCATATTTAGTGATTCATGAAAGCTGCCTTCATTGCTCGCTCCATCGCCAAAAAAACTGATTGTAACATAGCCTAGCTTCTTCATTTGTGAGGTAAGCGCCGCTCCAACTGCAATAGGGATACCGCCACCGACGATTCCATTCGCGCCTAAATTGCCTTTCTCTACATCGGCAATATGCATTGATCCGCCTTTTCCCTTGCAATATCCTGTTTCACGGCCAAATAGTTCAGCCATCATTTTATTAACATCAGCACCTTTGGCAATGCAGTGACCATGACCTCGGTGCGTACTCGTAATTTTATCCGCTGGTTGAAGCACAGCGATTGCACCTGCCGCCGTTGCCTCTTGTCCGACACATAGATGGGTTGTTCCGTGAATTAATCCTTTTGCGAAAAATTCATCCACCTTTTCATCAAAAAAGCGTATGACCCACATTTGATGTAATAATTCAACCAACTTTCCCTCCGTAATCATCTTAGGTAATTGCCAGGCAGTAGTCATGTTGTAACCTCCTTTGCTCTTTAAAAAAACAAAAGGCCGAATACCTCCACACAGGGAAGCATTCGGCCCAAGGCCCCTTTTTACATTTGTTCTTATTGATTACATTTGTTCTACATCTTTATTTTACTTCTTTTTTTATATCCGTCAACTATTACTTTCTGCGCTGTCTATCCGTCTAGCAGCTTTGGGTTTTCTTCCAATCTTTTTTTAAACTCCTCCTTGGTCAATTTTTCAATGGAAATGAGAAATACTTCTTCCGTACCCTCACATACAAATTTATCGTGCTCAAACAATTTATATATTTTTGTACCAGGAGTCACACTTTTCATTGATTCCATCTCCCTTCCTCCCCACCTCTGGTTGTAATCTTCTGGATATTCGCTGGTTCTTCCAATGCTTCCATTAATTCTTCCACAGCAAATTGGCATGTATCATTAACTGCCAGCATGATCACCCAGTCTACCTGAATTCCCGGTTCCCACTCCAGAGGGTGAGCCAATTGCAAAATGGCAATGGCAGGATTGATAGTCTGAGCAGGTTCTGCATGCGGGATAGCAATACCACCTGCGAGTGATGTTGCCCCAAGCTTTTCTCGTTCCCACACCTTTTGCACGAATTCGGGTTTTACATAGCCTTTTTCTACTAGCTTGTTAGCAAGAAATAGAATGGCTTCCTTTTTATTCGAAATGTTGCAAGCAGAAAAAATAAGGTCGGTCATTATTAAATCCTGCATGTGTAGCGGTGTTCGTTGGTCAACAGAAGCTTGTCCAACGGTCAAATCCCCGACCATTAACAAGCGATCTAAAAACGAAAATCCACTTCCCTCAATTAAATGCTGTAAGGAGATGAATGGCAGTCCCTCTACCAATGGATCAATCGTGCCTGCAACAGCTAAAATATGATATTCCTCTTTCCACTTTGTATAGGAGGAGCGTACCGTATGAGTATTAGCAAATAAATAATGCAAATCACCACCACGATCACCGACATGCTCGCTCACAATTTGTCCAAGCTGACGTGCTGCCCCTTCCCCAGTCAAGCATACCAACATCAACGCTTTGGGTTTCACTATTTTCCACTCATCTAAAAAAGGAGAAACAGGCATACGCCATTGAACAATTTCCTGCGCGACATGAGACAATGACTTTGGTGCATATAAACACCGGCGCATAACCTCCATGGCAAATGGCAAGCTCAAGGGGGCAAATATCAATGTTTCGACTTGAACATGTTCTCGCCAAATCTCTTCACTGCCTACCATCCGTCCCGCATCTGCCAAGACAACGACTCCCATGCCATGATCTGCGCGTTTAATCGCAGAGCTAACTTTGGACAAAAAGCGCTCCTCCGAATCATCTACAGAGAGACTAACTGCTTGAATGTGATGCTGTCCAAATAAAGAATGCAATTGTTCTGCCATACTCTCAGCAATACTGCCGTATGAAACCAACACCATACCTACAGTTGGTGAATTTTTTTCAATGAGGGTGCAATGCTTTACATAGCGAGCCAGCATTTCTGTTTCTGCCTTCGTAATGCTAATTCCCCACGTGCTTTTGATTACCTCTGCCATCTCCTGAGCAACAATCCACTCCATAGAAAGGTAGGAGGAAGCTGCTTCGCTTTTTTGATCCCCATGATATATCTGATTTGGCTCTGTAACCTGATAACGTTCTAGCATTCCTTTTACATGCAAAGCAAGAGCCATTACTAGTTTTTCATGATCGAGTACGAGGTGCTTTTCTGCAATCCATAGCATTTGCTCTACCATTTGCATGACCTTTTCTCCGACAAAAATACTTAAACTACGTGCACGTTCGGCTTCTGATTTACGTTTTCCACTGTCATCTCTTAATCGTTCACGGCATTCCTGCTGTAATCGGAGTCGAATTAATTCAGGCCGAACTCCCTGTTGATTCATTTGTGCAAATCGAATGTGCAGCCAATGATAAATGGAGTCAGGAGCTAATGCTGTTAGAGCGCTTCGTGTTGTTCTTTCATCACCTTGGACAGGAGAAAGATGTTCAACTAACCAGTCTATTAATTCGTGACAAACAAAAGCGCGAATGTCTGCTTGTAGCTGCGTAATGTTCCCCGTATACCCATTCATCAGTTTTTTACGCTCGCCGCATTTATCCTTATGAATCGGGCACCCCGCTTGTTGTGCTTGCTGCTGAATCATATCATCAATTAACCGAAGCTGTGACTCTCTCGGCCATGAAGCTAAGGATGGCAAGTGAACCTGAATGGGAAACAGTCGATGCAGTAAGTCAGGATTATCCCAACCTGCTGTATTTGTGCTGGACGCAAAAATGAATACGGGTGAGTCCATCTCTCGTACACGCTTAAGCACCGTTTCTATAGACTCAAGAGATAAAAGCTGAATTTCCCGAATATACAATGCCCCACCTACATCTTTATAGCTACTTAATGTATCGTAGATCCGTTGCTCAAATAATGGGTCTTCCGTCATTTCGCGTATATCTATTTCTGTAAAAATGGCTTCTGATTTCAGTTGTTTCTCTTGTTTTGCAAAGGAAAAAGCGGCTTCTGCTATAGCTCGCTTTCCTGTTCCCTTTTCTCCCTGAAATAAAATGGGGAGCTTTTGGTACGGATATAAGATGACTGCCTTCACCTGTTGGACAAATGGTAATAGAAAGCCATCGCTCTCGATCAAATCAGCAAACTGACGCAGTTTTCGGTGTACTGACCGTTCTTTGCCTAAAGAAGTATTAGTTCCGGTAGCCAAAGGCATCTCTTGCCAATCTTCCTGCTGTTCTTTCCGTAAATTCATCACAGTAAATTTTGATATTTCAAAACCTATTTTACGTAGCTCTCCTGTTAGCTTGCGATCGGATATCTGTGAATGCTCCTTTAAAATCCGATTCATTTCTGCTAGTAGCAATGGTAACCGCCGTTTGCGGGAATCAGGGATTTGAAGCTGTTGACGCAACAACGTACATTTATCCCTCCTAATTCCTAATTTTCCGGCAATCTCTTCGTCAGTCAGCGGATTTTTGGGATCTTCATCCTTTACAATCTGTAGTAACTGTCTCTTCATTTGCCACCATTCCTTCCCTTTTTAGCAGAATCCCTGACAATTGCTCACAATTCCTTTCATTTATGGAGATTGATCCACACCGATCACTCAATCTATACCAATGGCAGAAATTGTTCTTCACAGGCACAAAAGTGCGAGACAAACGTAGACGAACCAGGAGATTATGCTCTCCTGGTTAACCTTACTTATGATCTAAAGGAACAAGTGATCTTTCGTTATTTTATTTTTATCACATCTCGCGTTGTTGTAGTATCTCTCTTTTTTCCCGTCGTCTTCGATAAATGGCTGTACCTATGGCAATAACGCCAATACCAATGATACCAAAGTAACCCAGCTTAGCCCCAAAAACAAATAATGCTGTGGTAGGAACGGCACCATCGACCAAGGAAGAAATTGCAGCAGCACCTTCAGGGAATTTAAACCCTGCCATAGTTGCCGCGGTAGTAATGAGCGGAGATACGTAGGTAGCTAATAATAAACCTACTCCCAGAGCGATCGTCGAACCCAGAACCGTACGTACTACGTTTCCTTTAAACACAGGAACCATTAAGCAGACAATAAACGGAATGGTCGCTAAATCTCCGAAGGGTAATACCTTATTCCCAGGCAGAAGTACGGCTAATGCCAGCACTATAGGGATCATAATTAACGATGAAGCTATAGCGGCTGGATGTCCTACAGCTAGCGCAGAGTCCATCCCAATATTTACTTCGCGATCTGGAAACTTACTGCGAACAAATTCTGAAGCCGCTTCTGATACTGGCAACAGCCCTTCCATAAGAACAGCTACCATTCGAGGTAACAGTAGCATCACAGCGGCTGTATTTACCCCTAAGGTTAAAACATCCTTGACACTCCATCCAGCTAAAAGACCAATAATAATACCTAAAATAAGACCTAACACAGTTGATTCACCCAGCACTCCCATCCGTTTTTGGATAGAATCTGGATCTGCTTTTAAGCTGCGTAACCCTGGAATCATGTCACATAATTTTTCGAGTGGCATGGCGATCACATAAAAAGCAGTGGAGGTACCATGCGGGAATGTAACGCCCTGATAACCATAAAATTCTGACACATGTTTTGAAGACATGTCTGCTAGTACAAGTAACACGATTGCATGAACAATCGCTGTTAATAGCCCCATTGGTACACTATTAGTCATAACTGTTACCAATGATCCTGTAAACGCGATATGCCACAGGTTCCAAACATCCACATTTAATGTCTTCGTGAGTCCGAAAAGAAGCATCGCTAGATTGACCCCAAGGCCAATCGGGATAGCAAAAGCGCCAATCGTTGTCCCAAACGCAATGGCTGAACTAGCCGGCCAGCCTACATCAATAATCGTTAACTCCACTCCCAAATTTTTGACCATATCTTGAGCGGCAGGACCGAGTGAACTGCTAAGTAATCCGATAATCAGATTGACCCCAACAAATCCAATCCCAATAGTGAGTCCAGCCCGGAATGCCTGTCCAGGCTTTGTTTTTAAGAGAATTGCAAAAATGAAGATGATGATGGGCAATACAACAGTTGGCCCTAAATTAACAATTTTTTGTAAATACTCCATTTCCTCATCCCCTAACTCAATAAAATGGCTATTCGGCGGTCATCCGTTTCTCAATTTCAGCAAACACTTTTTCTTTACCAATTCCTGTTAACAAAGGAACAGCATTAATCACTTTATCCTGTAACTGAGCCGGAACTGCTGTAGTAGAAATAATCAGATCATACTGGTCACCTTTATTTAAAATATCACTTACTTTTGATTGCTCTAAATTAGCCTCTAATCTTTTTTCTTGGAAGAACGTTTTTAATTTCTGCATAACCACTGTAGAAGTTGCTACACCTGTGCCACAAATCACCATAACTTTTTTCTTTGCCATAATGAATTCCTCCTAAAATTAGTGGTTGTAACTGTTAACAGGTTGGATAACGGAAAGTAATTCTACTGGTGTGCTAGCCTGACTAAGTGCCTCCAAGCGTGAACCATCCTGAATGAACGTCATAATTTCTTCCAGCATCTCCAAATGAGCCTCACTTTTTTCAATCGCTAGCATGATAATAAGCTTGACTGAAATAGTTCTGCTGGCATCTGCCATGCACTGAAACTTGGTACCCTGTTTCACAAGACCCAATGCAATCGTCTGCTGTTTAACATGACACGCATCCGTATGCGGAATAGCCACATGTACATCAGCCAACTCCAATCCAGTAGGATAATGCTGCTCACGATCCTTGACAGCGTTTACATAGCTCTCGTGCACAAAGCCCTTACTCCATAATGATTTCGCCATGGTTTCTAGGATTACGTCTTGGCGGGTTTCATTTGGAAAGATAAACAAATGATCTGTTTGCACCATCTCCAAAAATGACATGTGGATTCTCCCTCCTATCTAAGCTGTCTCTCTTCCCTTTTTTGTGTAAAAAGCCAACCTTTCTAAACAAAAAAGGGCTAGATCGTATGACATTCATACGAAACTAGCCCGCGGCTCTTTTCACAAATTATTCCATTATTTCCTGTTACATTTGTTCCTACTTCTATCATTTGTTCCTTATAGCTTAATCATACTATCCTTACTGATAGACGTCAACAACATTTTCTTCACTTTATATACCGGAAAAGAAAAAAAGCGACCTATGGTCACTTTCTCTTCTACATTTTCTACCATTATTCCTCTGTATCAATAACTCCATGTCTGGTTTGAATAATTGCTTTGCCACGTACCTTGATAGCAGATGTATGCTCAGTAAATTGGGCTAGCATAACTTCACCCTTATCTAGCTTTTCTGTATGGTGGAAGCGTGTATCTGTGCCGCGGGTCAATCCAATAACATGTACTCCGTTTTCTTTTGCTTTAATGACAAAAAAGTCTTGGCTGCCACCGCTTCGTTGTTGATGTTGTTCCATCTACGTGTCCCCCTAAGAGAATTTCTCCTCTTTACTATACCCTACCTAAACTTCCGCTTGCAATTTCGTCGTTATTTTGGCGACATAGCGCTGTGTCTCTTGAGGAAGATTAGCTGCTAGACGATCAAAGTCTTCATCTGTCTCAATTCCAGCCCTTCTAACTCGACCAGATCCTGCATTATAGGCAGCCAAGGCAACCTTAACATTGCCATCATATCGATCTAGTAGTTTGCTCAAATATTTGGTTCCGCCCATCAAATTTTGATCAGGATCGTAAGAATTGCTTACTCCTACACTACGAGCAGTATCGTCCATTAACTGCATAAGCCCTTTTGCTCCCGCGTGAGAGGTAGCAGTAGGGTTAAAGTTAGACTCGGCGCGGACCACCTCTCTGACCAAGGAAGAGTTGACACCAAAGCGTTTGCTCACCTGCTCAATTTTATCCACAATCTGCTGGCGGCCCCACGTCATGGATTCGTCCTTATTAGAGGTTAGATCAAGTGAAGGTGAAGAGTAAGTTAGAGAGGAATTCCAGCTATTTTGCTGTTTCGTTCCATCTAATTCAGCTAGAACCTGCTCTTTTGAGATTACATGCTGATATTTTTGCAGTTCATTTTCAAACACATCAGAAAACAAGGGATCTTGTCCATTTGGATTTGTCTGATTATCCAATAGCCCTTGTAATTGTGCTACCTGAGTAACATCACTTGATGTCCATTGCCCATTAGATGCAAGGGTCTTAACAAACTGATTACTATCTATTTTCACAATTAGATCATCCATTCTCCTCTGTCTTTTATGTTCTATTATAAGGGAAGGCTTTCCATAGAGCCAAGAGAAAAAAGGCCCGGGCATAAGAAAATCTTTACCTGCATTCTATTACAAATCAAAATAGAAACATAAGCGGAAACCTTTTTAGTCTTTTGTTGGCAGCTTGCAAAATGGCTATACTTTTCAGAATGTAATCATGTCATCTTACAGAAAACATTCGCGTTTTGCCTATGATCAGCCTCTTTATAACAAAACATTTCATTGCTTCTATTTATTTTATCGTTTAAACGCGGATAATTTTTATAGGTCAAAAGCCCTTGTAAAAATCCAGAGAGAGGGATTATTCAGGTGGCAGGGGGAGAGATTATATAAATTGGTTTGATATTTCTCCTAAGAATGATAACTTATCAACCTTATAGTGGAGCTTTTTATTAATTAAATTGGGATGATTTTCTGATTGGATTTCGTTTTCAGCGAAGGAAGGATACAGATGGTCGAATGCATAAAGCTGTTCTTTCGAAAAAACACTTCTTCGCATCGAAATGCTGAAGAAGTGCCTAAATTCTAAATGGTCGGAATGCAGGGATTCGAACCCTGGACCTCACCCACCCCAAGGGTGCGCGCTACCTGGCTGCGCCACATCCCGATGTTTTAATCAGGTTATAACGTTGTCAAACGTTGATTTAGCGGGGATTTTCCGTCAGCTCTCAAAAACGACCTTTCTTCGTAACAACCCCATTTTAACATATAGGTGCGCACCCTTGCAATATTTGGGAACGCACCCATGTGTTATTTTTCTTTCATTATATAGGACATAATTTCCGTAGGTTTCGAAGAATGTTTGCTTCCATTCGGTAGTACATTTCTAACTTGCCCCCTCGTAATTTTAACGTGGCCTCCGACATCCTCAACCGGGCTTAACTCGTACCGTAATTAAAACATCACACAACGCTCGCAATGTTCCCGAAATCCACCCACGTCCAATCCCCGTTCTCCTCCTCGATCCTTACCTGCTTCATAATCGTATCAAACGACTTGGCAACGCCCCTCACCGTCAGGAACTCGCCTCCATTCTCGGAGACTTCCCGCCAATACTTAACGGCTATCTCGATGTTATAACGTTTACTTTCCGTCAGCCTATAGTTAATCGCCATGACTTCGTCATGATCGAGATCAGGCTTCGGTAGTAACGATAGCTCTCTTCGGTGCTTTAGATACCATTCGCGTTGTTCCGGCAATACCATACGCATGGAGCCGAATAGGTCGTTAATCTTTGTTCGTTTTTGCATAGTAAAACTCATCCTCCGTCCATAGCCAATCTATCAAGTCTAGGTTAGGTGATACGATGATGTCAACGATTTGATTGACGCGGATCGTATGTGAGCTCCAGTCCGTCAATAGCTTGATTTGTTCGTTATCATTAGCCGCGATCCAGCCCCATGACGTATGGGCTCCCGATTGATCCGACCAGATAACCAATAGTGGCCTGTTGTTGTTTATAGAATCGTTGATGATATACTGTACGTCCTCTAATTGAGTGTGAGAGATAGGTTTTATCGTCTCAACAAACAAATCCAGCATAATGACCGCCGCCCTCTGTTGAAGTAGAACATTTGTTCCTATTACATGCGAACATAACGGGAACATGCAACAAAAAAATCGCCCACCTACCAGCCATTAGGCCAATAAGTGGGCAGTCATTCTTTATATGGTTAGATTCAGTCTGGTTCAAGGTTAACTAGAGCTATCTACTTTTTCCCCTCGCTACTGTCCGGCTTAACATACGAATATGCACCCGCCGCCGTCAGTCCGACCACAACCGTAGTCAATAGATTCGTCTTTAGCGCCCCGTCCGGTAAGAACACGAACACGCCCGAAAGCACAATCGCTACCAACGGAGCGTACTTCGTCGGCACCCCGAATCCTTTCGCGATTCCAGTCAAAGCCGCCACGATTGCGGCCAACGTCGCGATGTCATACGTAAGTTCCACGTTATGCACCTACCTTTCTCCATACCCGATCTGCTAGTACGAAGACCAGCCACGGCATGTCCTCGATTACCTTCTGCGGCTCCTTCCGTAAACGCTCCTTCCATTCGGCCGCATCCGACAGTAATTCCTGTGCCGCGAGATTATCTATCGACTTATCAGCGAGTTCGAATTGCCATTCTTTTAACGCCAAGCTTACCGCCTCCTCGATTTTCATTATAGGTACCGGGACCCCCGGCTTATCAAAACGGGCTAACTTATTTCCGTTTACAATCGACATAATTAACGTAACGTAATTAGGGTCAGTCGCGTACCCGCCCCGTTTGACTGCCTCCGCAAACTCCCGTGGTGTCTTCGCTTTCCACACGCCCGCATTTACGTAGCGCGGTTTCTTCAGCAGAGCGAAATGGTCGTCGATGGCCTCGCCGTAATTGTTGTACGCTCGGAACCGAGCCTTTACTTGTACCTTCGTCTTGGCACCGGAAGTGCCGAGTATCTTTACGAGATCACCGCTGGCCCGAGCCTTCGCTACGTCCGCCGCCGAATAATATTCCGTGGTCAAGATCGTAACGCTACCAGCCGGCCCCGTTCCTTTGATATTGCCGAGATTGTACGACTCGTGCCCCGTAACCATATCGCGCGGTGTCCGTAAGTCCCATCCGACCTCTAGTATGAGCTGCGCGATAACGCCGGACGGGCACGGATAGCGTCCGACTACATGCGGTGCTATTAGCGAGATTAGCCGTTCTTGCTTCGTCATATGTTCGACCTCATTTCGTTAGAAAATAAATAAGGATGGACCCGATAAAACTCGTTCCCATCCCGATAATTACGCCCCAGCTTCGGCGCGAATCCGATTTGATTTCCGCAATGTCACGAGCGTTTTCTTGGGCCAACGCTAGTGCTTCCCGTGCTTTGTCGTGTACTTGTTCGAGCTTTTCACGGTCACGCGATAAGTGGTCGACCTTTTCTTCCACTCGGACCATGCGCTCCCGTACGTCTTGTAAAATTGATACAGTGTCGTGTTCTCCCATGCGCACCCTCCTAGAATTTGATTCCGGTAATCTCTTCGTAATCGGCCGGTGTGATCTCTCCATACGGGTTACTTTCCGTTTTAACGGCTAGTCGTAATTGCTCCGCGGTCACCCATTTATACTGATATGCGATTCTCCAAAATTCCATTTACGCGCCACCCCTTATCTGAATTAATTCAAGCTTTAGACCAGTAATCTCGCGGCCTAAAGTCTGGATCAAGATGTCTTTTTGTGCCAACTCCACTTTCTGCATTGCAAGTTCTTGGCCTAACGTCTGGATGGGCAATTGTTCCTGCTCCCTCTCCTTCTCAATTTGAGATAATGCTTTTGGTTTAGTCAGGATCAATCGAATGCACCTCCGAATCCTCTTACGATAACTGGCTCAGTTGCTGTTCCTCTAGTGAATGAAAAACGTACGCTAACGCCCCATTTTTCTGCTGTTTTTTCCTTGTTGGTGAAAATGAAGCCTCGGTTGAATTTAACATGGTTGGTCGCGTCTTCCCATGTCGGCAACTCGTCGAACGCGTTGTTACACACCTCGGCTTTGTAATCGGCACCGGCAGGAATCGTCGCGTCAATTGTCACTAAGATGCGTTTGGCAGCTATGTCGGTACCGAATGGTTTCCCTAGAGCAAACGCTATCTTGTCGGCTGATCGTCGGAAGGTATACGATCGAGTCGAGGTCATGCCTTTGCTGTCGGTTGCCTCGATTGTAAGAGTGTGTACCGCTGTCAAGGAGAGGCGTAACCATGTGTCCAATGGGATTGTTGCGGTGTTTTCTTTGCTGTCAGTTCCAGCGAACGTGCGAATCACCTTGCCGTTGATTTTTTCTGTGATGGTAAACGCGTCACCCTCTGGCTCTGTGACGGTGTATGTTTTCGACGGGATAGCGCTAAATACACCGAGGTCTTCGTTTTGACCATTGATAACAGGAGGGCGATTGTGGACGACTCGGAACTTGCGGGTCACCTCGGGTGATTTACCGCCTTGGTCGTCCTCTGCCCAGATGGTTAGGGTATGATCGGTGTTTTCGGCTAAATCAGAGCCTGTGAGATCGGTGGTGCCGTCATAGAGACGTTTGGTTCTGAATGTTAGCGTTTTGGCAAAAGAAATAGGCGTGCTCCCGTTGGATACTCCGGATTGCAACGCCCTTGTGGTGCCGTTGTTGATGCGGTATTTTATTGTGACTACGTTGTCTTTGTCGGTGTCGGAGGCGGTGCCTTGGATGTTTAACGTAGCGTTTTCGGTTAGGGTTTGGTTGTTGGTTGGAGACGTGAGTACGATAGTCGGATTAGAGTTATCGGAATACTCGATAGTTACCGTATATTGATAATAATAGGCATAGGTTCTCGTATCACTTCCAGGTTTAGTTACTGTACCACGATATTTTTGCGTATATTGATAAATAAACACTGCGGCCCCAGGGGAAAGATTGACTTTATCTGGGCTTCCATCCTTACTGAGATTTCCAGTATAACCACCGCTATTGTAGGAAATGCTACTTGGAAAAGAATAGTTTGGATGACTTGTAATATATTCCTGAGTAGTAGTTACCTCTTTACTATCAGGCGGTGTATAGGAGCCACCTGTTTGAACTCTTCGTGTATAGGAGCCGCTTGATAAATTAAAAGTTACTATCGAACCATTTACTGTAAAAGATACGGTTCCAGTGTTAACTTTTACAGACTTAATATTATTTAAACCTGGTATGGTTAATGTCTGGGTCTGGGAACTATATGAAAGTTCATCGAATTGTTTTTCAAGTTTTTTTATAACAGCCACTATACCACCAACCTTTTGTTAGCCTCGTCATACCAGCCCTCAGATAGTTTGATATCGTCCAGTGTTGCAAAGTTCTCAAAAAAAACATTATCCGTAAAGTTGTTAAACACCGCATCTTTTATCGTCTTCACATCAATCTGTAAAGCCGAAATAGCCACTGTATGCTGTTCCAGCAGCTTGTGCGCATCGTCTATTCCTTTTTCCCATCTATTGATATCCGTTTCCATGACAGGATCGTCATAGTTCCAATCTAGTTTAGGATTATAGGGCATCAGTCGTTCGCTCCTCTCACTTCAAATTCAAACCGAAATTCTAATGATTGATCACTTAACACATCTACATTAGCCATTCTTTCCGTAATAAGATTGCCTGCCTCATCTAGTAGTTTTAAGGAAGATACCTTCGTGATTCCGCTAACCGGCTCCGTTATGACTACAAGCTTTCTTCCTTCTCTTTTGGCAGACCTCAATTGAACCGTTTGATTGTTTACGATGAGACTTGCGGCACGAGTTGCTAAGTCCTCCGCAACTCGTGCCAAATAAGCTTTATCCATCAAATCACCACCTCATCTTGATCTTTAAGAGGAGTCATACCAGCTCGAAACTCATGCACCCTGTGGTAACGTTTCTGGTTGATTGTAATTCTTTCATGAAACAGAATCTCGTCTGACACTGCCAACTGCGGCATAAACACATGTGGGACTCGCTTTCGCTTATGAATATCATGCACCCACGAGGCAACGTCATAAATTGACCATATGGGAACCGAGATATAGAAATAGCCTGTATCTGGGTTTTCCTCTATGAGAACGTGATCAGTTGCCTGTTCTTTGATAAAAAGTCTGGTAATACTCTCTGCCAACGCTGGCGTAAAGGGCAAACGCTCCCGATACTTTGCCATGACACGTGCACGTCGCGTCTCATAGGAATCTCCCTGCTTGGGAGTAACCTGAAACATATCCTCCCAATACGGCAGTCCCCATGTAGCTGTTGTGATCATCATTTGCCGCTCTAAGTCTAGCTTGCGAGCCTGTTGGTACTCTCTCTCAGCTTCTCCTGCCTCAAAATGATGCACCGCTGCCTGATTCTCATACCAATAGGGTGGCAGCATCGCCCGATATTTTTCTGGAATCATCGTCATGGCGTACTCACCGTCACATTTTTCACAATCGGTATGGTTGAAAAGGTGAGATCAATATTTTTCTGAGCATCATTTAACGAAACATTCCGATAATCTACCACACCAGCTACCTTAAACAAGCGATAGATTTCAGAATAAAGAATCTTCTTACTCTGCTTATTGATATATTCCACAATGTCAGCTTGTATTTGCTGTTTTATTTCATCTACAGATGCAGAGGACTCCCACTCCAGCAAATCTCCGCTGACTGTTACTTCCAATGCTTTCGCTGCCTGAACCACTAGCTTGTCGTTTAGACTATGCTTATTTGGCTGTGCTAGATGCTTTGTTACAGCTTCTACTAAAGCTTCATCGGCTGGTTGCCCTTTTTGATCGGTTAACGCAATATGCACTGTATTTGGTGCCTCACCCCAGATAAACAGCTCTCCTACATTGGGTACTTCCTTTACCCAGCGCCTGTAATCGTACTCAGCCCCTGAACCTTCCTCTTCTCCCGCCTTAGCAATCAAGCGTTGGCGATACAGATCATCGGGCTCAGCCGTTTTTCTCTTCACACCTAAAAATAATCCCCAGGCGTCCAAAAATTCTCCGTCTGCCCAGGGTAAATACCATTGCAAAAAGCGATATTCATCCAATTGTTGTTGCTCGGATATTTCTAATGCGAGCGGGTAGTGAAAATCGTAAAAAATTTCGCCTTCTTCTGGGGAAGGGGGCGTCTCACCACGGGCCTGAGCAAGTTCACTCGCTCGATTATACATCCGTTGATAAATCTCTTCGGCTGTTTCGCGTAACAGCGGCATGTCTGGTTTTTTTACTTCTGGCATCTCTATCACCGCCTTTGTAATTGGAGAGCCGTATAAACAGCTCTCTGATGAAAAAGCGCCCTCTCCGAATGGAAAAGACGTTATTGCTGAGTGGATATTATGTTCTCTTTTTCATTCTTAGTAATATGTCCTTTTGAAACAGCTATTGATAATTCTTCCTCGTCCCATGCTCCTGATTCCCATCTCATCATGCAGTAAAAATAAAGTTTATTCACGTTTATTCCTCCTATTTTAACAGCAATGCATCGAGCGCATCTTGTGTAATTTTCAACTGGGCTTTCAATCGTACAATTTCTTCTTCTGGACTCAATGGTCTATCCGTATACTCATACCACAATTCTTGAGTTTTTGGATTAATAAATAACTTAGGAATTTTTCCGTTTGCCTCTGGCTGAGGAATCGAATCTACCAATAGACCAGTTGTTTGCAATTCTTCGGAACTCTTGCCTAATCCGTTTACTTCATCGAACGGCATATAGTGTACAAACGTTACAACGCTGTTTTCATGCTCTATATAAATCATGAAAAATCCTCCTTTTGTTTACTTCTATTCTGCAATGGCTATAGAACTATGAGATGATCTTTGTAATATTAAGCCTTCACTCATAACCTTTAATGAACTATCTATTTTCATTAATTTGTCCTCCCCCAATGCATACAGAAAACCATCTTTACCAATGCAGATGGAAGCTGCTCGCAGGTTTTTGGCAGTTGCTAGTATTTGACCATCACTCCCATACTTACAAAGTTCATATCCATAAGTTGTTGTTCCGATAATCCTTGTCATATAACAAATATCCTTACTATCATCTACTGCCCATTGCCCATAATCGTCTACTCTAGTTCCGTATTTTTTTTGCCATATCGGGGTAATTTTAGTGTCTGTTACTTGGTATCTCCAGGTTGTATCACTGGAGAAGTCACCACCATCCAAAAGGTTCCTATAAAAATATGTTTCTTTCTTACCTCCCGCATCTACAACCTTCTTAGATAATACATTGTAATAAGTCGTCCAATAACCTGAACCTCTTCTGTCTGAATAAAGATAGTTACCATCTGTGTCCAAAAAAACTAACTCAGTGCGGTCGCATTGAATTACCACAAAACTATCATTTACCCAAATTCTATCTGGTTCATGAATAGAAAACTTTAGTGTTATTGTTTTCTCCCAAAGTAAATTTAGATTTCTAGTGTATTTTTTTACCGTTAAAATAGATTCGTATGGAGGGCCAGAAGGGTACTTTGAATTAGCTGTATAGACATTATCCAAACTATCTATATCTGATCTCTGACCTATATTAGCTATCAGTTGTCCAGTTAAATCAAATTTGTTTCCTTGCATATAAAAATACTGAAGTGTGCTATCAAACGTGATAGGACCTTGATTCAAAAGAAAAGACATCTGTGCTGGGGTATACTCTCTTAGTTTCACAGATTCCCCTAGCTTGTTTAGTTTCGTTTTGCCAATGTAATTAATCCCATCATGTGTAGTCCTTTCTGAAGCAAAATATAAATCAGCCTCAAAAATCATTGTAGAGATACCATCTTTAATTGTCTGCAAACTTAACGCATTTACTACTTTACCTTGCTTGCTTTCTATAGCTGTCTTCAACGCCTGCATATCCAGCCGAGTAACGATAGCACTTTTATCCCCAGCAACTTGTATTTGTTCTTTCAATTCCCCAATAGATAATGTCAAAAGAGTACACCCCCTTACTTAAATGCAACCCAAGTAAAAGCTGTTGTAGCTGAACCACTGTTAAATACACTAAGATTAGTTGCATCAGCGGTGTACCACACTTCCCCAAGATATCCTTTAGGATTTTCGTTAGCCGTGATAAGAACTGCAGTAGGAGTACTAGCTAATCCGTGAGCAATTGTTTTCGCTACCCCGTTACCAGCAAAAGAGGATTTACCTTTGCTTAATTTACTTTGGGCTAGATTATCAACCATCCCTAACGTCCGCTCAATCTGCTCCGTATTTGTAAGACACGCTGCCTCCGTATTCGCAATCCTCTTCAAGAAAGATTCATTCGCCAATTGTGGGGTAAAATACGTAGGGTTAGATAGGTCCTCACTGACAAGCTGAATCTTACCTGTTAATTTACTGGCCTCGCCTTGGTATTCCATTAGCAAACCTCCTCCCAGTCATAGTAGAATTCCTCATTGGGTCCAATCGTTTTTAGCCCAAATGTCTGAATCGCTAAGGCCTTTCCTGATTCATCTACTAAAGCCGCCTCACTGAAAGCATTCCCAGGTATCTTGTCGTGTGTCAATGTAAGGGAGAATCTCACAATGCCGTCCCCTGGATAGGAATGGGTCTCGATAGGAATAACGATGACCCTTTTAAATAAATCCACCTGTTTAGCAGTCAATGCTTTATCCTTTACGGGGTTGCTGGGATCATGCCCCCCTGTGCCAAAGGCTAAGCCGGCTACTTTAGGAAATGCCGCATCTCCCGCGAAAGCCTTCGCCATACTGTTTCTACCGTGCAACGTGGTTAGCTGTGCCACTACACAATCACCATCCTTTTTATACAAACACCGTCTTTGCGGCGTACTTGAATTTTTGATTTATGGGAGCCGCCAAATTGTTCAATCTGTAGGGGAGTGGCCCCGATTCCTTGGATTGCCCAGGAGCCATCTATAGGCAAGGTATTTATGGGATAGCATTCATTTTCTGTCCAATCTGGTGACACTGCCTTATGGCTAATTCGAGTTATTTTGACGTTAATCCGCTCTCTTACTGAAATTCTTCCGCCTTGAA
Source organism: Brevibacillus sp. SKDU10 (assembly GCF_001645205.1). Classification (NCBI taxonomy): domain Bacteria; kingdom Bacillati; phylum Bacillota; class Bacilli; order Caryophanales; family Paenibacillaceae; genus Brevibacillus; species Brevibacillus sp. SKDU10. The sequence continues at coordinate 107,493 of NZ_LSSO01000172.1, forward strand.
AACTCATTTTCCCGTCTACCGGGATTGTTCCGTCGATGGGAAATGAATTAGGTCCTGGAAATAACACGCTTTGTACCAGTCGCATAGGGAGCTTGCTTTGATGATGAAAATTCCCTTGCATAGCAAGTGTTACGCGCAGGCAGGAGCGAACCCCTGCTAATCCGATCGGCCAGCCATGGATTGGGGTACTGTACGGGAAATAAAAAGGCGTCCCGAAGTGGTGACGCTTTACGTATCCATATCGCATGCGATGTAGGATTTCTTTACCTGTAGACGACCATGTTCCATCGATAGGAGCCGTCCCGTCTATTGGCAGTAAAAAAGGACCGGGGAACTTCGAACGAGATAAAACCCTGCTGCGCCTCTGATGTCTTATAGGCCAAACGAATAGATCAAAGAGTGTAACATTTGCTTTTTTAACATGTACGGGTCGAATTGCCTCGAAGTCTTCAAGCAATTGGGTTACTTGAACTGTCCGTGTGTTTTTGAAATGGAATTTTATTTCTTTTTGCAGATAATCCTCTTCAATTTCTGTAAGATCCCCTGCTTCTTTGCCGATTGAGCGAAGTGTTTCGAGCGTAAAAGGGAGGCTGGACAGTCGTTTTCGTATGATATTCAGCCGTCTTTCCTCATGGCCTCCCACTTGGATTTCGTTAAAATAAATCCAGTCCCAAATATCCAAGCTGTAGGTAGCCTGCGGCAAAATAAATTGACGACCTATGTCTTGAATCTTCTCTCTTTGAAACAAGCTTTCTTGACCTGTTGCCGAAAAATGAATCTCTGCTACATCGTTTTCATACCAATAGGGAGGCAGTCGTTCACGGTACGTAAATGGAATCATGTCAGAACCTCCATGATCACATGAAAGACGGCTTTTTGCGGTTTTGTAATATTGCTTGTACCGCCATTTAACGTGTAATCAGCGTAATCGGTAATGCCATCAACCCAAAAAAGCGTGCCCATTTTCTGATACACAATGGTGTTGCGCTTTCTTACATAGTCCTGTATTCGTTTTTTTAGCAGGAGCATCGTTTGATCGCGTTTTGTATCATCCGCCATACTGAGTCTGACTTTGACCTCAATGTCGAAAATGTCGGCAGAATGACACTGTAGATCGTGACCAGCTACTCGCTTTTTTTCAAGCAATCCTCTAATCCTGCCCGCAAATTCAGAAGTGACCGGCACCCCATCAAGATCCACTAGGTACAGGTCGACCGATACGTCACTGCGTTCATGCTCAACAGCAACAGCTCCACCTACTCCGTCCAACGCGAGTGCCCAGCTAACATAATCTTCAGTGCGGCCGTTTCCTTCTGTCGTTCGTTTTTTATCGATAATACGTTTCCGATAATCCTCGTCACTTTCACCTATCTTTTTTTCAACACCCTCTGCGATGCCGTGCGCCTCCAGGAATTCACCATCTGCCCACACAACAAAGCCCTGAAGAAAAGCGTATTCTAATAATAGCTGCTGATCAGCTATTTCTTCTGCTAAAGGGTACCAAAAATCATAAAAAACCTCCCCTTCTTCTGTTGCTGGAGGAGTCTGGCCTTTCGCCTCAGCGTAGGCAAGGGCGCGATTAACGATTCGTTGATAAATTTCATCTGGAGATTCTCTAAGGACGGGCATTTGCGGCTGCTCTAACGTTTCCAAATATCTACCACCACCTTAGTCTTTCCCCGTATCCCTTCAATCTCTAGTCTCAAACCTATTCGATTCTCTAGATATCGAATATCCATAACCTCTGCTCGCTCAATCTCTGAATGAGCCTCCAGCGCATCCTCCATATCCCGCTTAATCAAGGCTAAAGGTACATGCTTAGGGAGCTTGCCAATATGCTCAAAAAAATCTACCCCAATCCGATCACTGTAAATCGCATATTGAAATCGTTTGGTATGCAGGATTTTTTTCGCAATCTCTTCCAAATACTCAGCATAATTACTAGTCTTTACATGGCGACCATCTGTTCCTTTGATAAATTGAAACGTAGTCCAATCCAATTTATAAGTCCAGGGTATCGGGGAAGGAGTATCTGTTAACTCTCGATTACTTTCTAAAGCAGGAAACATTTATTTCACCTCACCCAGCACCAGATATTGCCCCGAAGAACATCTCATTAGAGCATAGGTAGCCCCTAGTTGAGGCTCTGTAAATAGCTCATCTTTAAAGAATACTAGATCATCCTCTACCTCTTTTAGGGGCGTTGGGTCCTGATCTAGTTTCATGACCACTGGGGCATAATTTTGTAGCGTGCCAAATTCGATCTGGGTATCACTAATGCCACTTCTTGCTTGGGTAAACAATCTATTAATCGCTTGTTGCATCCTATCCTCTCCATTCCAATTGTAAGTCCATCACAAATTCCCTGTTTTTCCATCGGGTATTGCAGGAGGTCACGATCCAACTGCTTTGTTGACCATTTATCTCCTGAATTTTCACCAGCCAGCCTGCCCGCAATCTAGCAATGAGTGAATTTGTGTGACGAACGGTTATGGAGCGTGTTCGCGGTATTTTAGCTAACGTAGCAAGCTGTTTGGACGCCAAAGAGGCGAGATTCTTCTCCTCGCCTGCATCAATGATTTTTTGCATCCGTCCGATCTTTTTCATCAAATCTTGATGTTCCCTCGTGACTCTGCCTGCTACCCGATCTCCTTCATAGCGTTCTACCGTTACAGCCGTGTACACCTCCTCCAAGCTTTCCCCGGTAGAGCTAGCCTCCAGCATATTAGCCTGAAACACAGGGACATAAGGATTATTTCCCTCTGCCAGCACAATCAGCTTATCACGTTGGTGCTGGATAAAATAGCGAAGTCCTGTCCGTTCAAAGGCTCTCTCCGCTATATCTGTAAACAACGAGGTGTACGGCTGGGAAGGGAGCCGTTCCTTTACCGTAAATCCAAAGGCAGGGCATTGAAACGAAATGCCTGCTCCCTGGATAATCCTCTCCAGCTCCTTCCCTGCATCCCCTTTCAAATAGGGTCTTGAGCAATCATTTTTTTGTAAATACCATGACAGCTCGTAAGCAGTTCCGCTCAGCTCCTTCGTTTTTTCGTCCCGATTCCATTCGACTAAGGGGCCGTGAAAGAGCTGTTCGCTTTCCTTGGCTTCATTAGGAAACATCATGAGATAGCCAGCAGCAGCTAATACAGGGGGATTCCGTAGCTGAATCTGACACACCTGGGCAATCTGTCCTCTGGATGAGGACCAAGAAACATCCGTCACGGCAGGTGTTACATCAAGTCGGGTAGCATCTTTTCCATAAATCACACGCATAGCCGCTCCCTCCTAGGCTTTGCTTTTATATTCAGCATTTTTCTTTTGGATACGAGTAAGCTGTTTGCTACGCATCTCTCTATCCTGATGAATCATATTTTTGGCTGGTGTTAAAAGATATGGGGATGATTGCTGTTTCTTTGCGGTTTTTCCTGTCGTATTGGCACGAGCCTTTTGTTGCTTAGCCATGATCACAGGCGGCTGTAGAAGCTCTTTATTGCTAGACCACTCTACGAACTCATCTTTAATAAAAATCGGTAATTCAATGGACCCGTAATAATCTACATTCATTCCTTTAAACGTCCCATCCACAGGGCCGATTAAGACATTCCATGCTAAATTTAACTCGTCAATTGTGAGCAGAACCTCTTTCCCTGAGATTCGATCTAGACCGGCTAACCATTCACGTGGTCCCTGATAGCCTTGCACTTCGATTAAAGGAGATTCTATATCGCCTGGAAGCCAAAACTCAAAGGAAATTGACTTCGCTCGATTAGCAGATAGTCTGTTTTTGGTAACAAGCGAAATACTGGTAGATGTTTCTGCATCATTTCCGTAGCCTTTTATTTGCACCTCTGCTGGGGTTACGGGAAACGTCAGCCGATACTTTCCCTGCATACGAATCATGCTTTTCCACCTCTAGTCTCTAATGCATTGACGAAAGCAGTCTCGATGATACGTTTAATTTCATTGGTAACAGTAGGGTCCTTCAATAATCGAATCATACCTGCAACATCCTGAAGCACACCATCTGCATGTAGCGTGATAGGCATGGAAGAGACCGTTACCGATAGATTTTGAGCTGTATCCTTCTTATTTGCGGCATTAGCAGCTGCCGGCGTTACTTGTGGTGCAGGTGTCGTTGTTAACGTATCTTGTGGCTTACTGCTCGCAGACTTGATTTGACTAGGGCTGGCATCACCACTAGCTGGAGTCGGTGCTGGTGCTGGAGGTACTTGTGCAGGTGGTGTCTCTGGCTTTTCTTTGCCCCATCCGAACCAATCAGGCAATTTTTCCATGAGGAAGTCTCCACCAACCGAACCTAAAAATCCACCAACTGCTCCGCCAACCGCTGTGCCTAATCCTGGCACAATCGAGCCGACTGTAGCGCCAATCATAGTACCTGCCGCTTTCATCCCGGCACTTCCACCAAGTTTTAATAGCTCCATCGGTTTGTTGTCAGAGGTAACCAATGAGGCGAGGCCCATTGCTTCTCCTACAAAAGGGATTTTTTTCAACAGACCTTTTCCAAAGGATTTCACCCCACCAAAGCCTTTGCCGCCCAGGTTCTTTAATCCGTCCCACGCGGCACCACCAAAGCTTTTTATCCCTTCAAAAGCTTTACCGCCAATGTCCTTTAATTTGCCGAATCCGGTAGTGGGCTTGCCAGCTTTTTTAGGGACTGTAGTAGGAGGTTTAGATTTAGGAGTAACTGGCTTGGCTGGCTTGGGTTTAGCTTTTGGTTTCGTAGTTTTTTTCTTATTACTTGGGCTACTTGGATTATTTTTGGTTGATTTGCTGGGTCCTCCCGTGTTTTTTCCACCGAATGTAAAGGGCCCTAGCTTTCTTTTCCCCTTTTTGCCTCCTCTTTTTTTCTTCGAGCCCTTACGCTTCTTACGTTCTTCCCCACCTGCATCTGGACTGTCATCTGGTTCTTCTTCTTCTTCCTCTTCCTCTGACTTTCCCTTCGCCATTTTAGCAAGAGTATAGATACCTATCGCCTCTATGGTATATCTAGCCAACTCTGGTAATTCATTAAAAGTTTTGATACAGAAAGTCAATATACCAGCTAACTTTTTTATGACCGGTGTTAAATCCTTGGCTACTGTAGCTGTTAAGTCCACCATGGCTGCCTTGGCTTCACTTTGGGCTTGCATATATTCAAACCAAGGATTTTGGTCAATTGCAGCCTTATAGGATTTATTTGCTTCATTATTAGCCACTTTATTTTCAACTTCGCCAGCAGAAATTTTACCCGTTTTCTCCATCAGCGGCACTAGATGCTGCAATAGCTCCTTACCAGAGCCTGAGCCTACTGCATTTAGCATCTCTTGACGTACATTATCATCTTTAATAGAAGCAAGATTCATAAAAATACGTCCCATCGCCTGCTGATTATCGCTTTTATTATCTGAATGCAAGAGCTGGGTTACTTGAATGGCCTCTATGTCAGCTAGCCGTTTGGCTTCCTCAGGACTTTTCCCGTCCGCCTCATAGCCTTTTTGTAATACTTTACTCAGCTCACCCTGAGAAGACATTTTTAAGGCAATATCTTTTAACGCGCCTAGCGGCATGTCATTTGATGGAATACCCATGTTGCCAATTTCGCCGACCATCATCGCCATTTTCTCTGGTGTATCCATTACCATCCCTAGCTGGGAGGTATATTTGATCATAGAGGGTACAAAATCATCGCTAAAATCCTTCATATTGTTACTCATATATTGAAGAGAATTTGCCAGTCGCTCAGGATCACTAACTCCTGTGCTGTCGCGTAATAGAGCCATCATTTTTAAGCTCTGGTCAGCAGAAAACCCTGTAGTCATACTTAATTTGGTAGCATATTCGGCAAATGCAGCCTTATCCTTTGCATTTACATCGTCACTTTTGTTATAGATGTTTATAGCTTCTGTCTTGCTTAGTTCCGGGTTGATTTGGATGATTTTCTCAACACTACGATCTAAATCTTGGACCTCGGCATCCGTTTTTCCTTTGGCAATAAATAATCCGCGTTCTTTTGCCGCAGCTTGAGATTCAGGGATTGAGTTTTTGTACCAGCTCATCCCCTGCCCTACGGGGTCAGCAAAGGGGTTAGCAGAGCCGCCGTCATCTCCTCCGCCGCTCACCACCACGGGTTGGCTAAATTGACTGCGCATCTGCGAAATTTTTTGTGTCGCCTGATCGTCTATTTCTACACGAAGCTTGGCTTGTACGGAGGTTCCCAGTTGCTGTAATTGAGAACGCACCTCTTTAATGCGCCGTTCCATCCTATCAGCTTCTTGTAAAAATCCGCGTCCCAGTTGTCCCAGAGCTGCTTGCAACGAAGCCGAGTCTCTTTTCCATTCCAGCATGCCCTGCCTTACCTTAAACATCTCTTTCTGGACAGAAAGTAGCTCAACAACCATATCGTTGCCCATTGCATTCACCTCCGTTCATGCTATATCTTTTCTTCAGCAAAAAAACGGCGGAGGATATCATTTCTCCTCCGCCTCTAATTCAATGATCTGACATGCGATAATAAATAATTTTTGCTTATAACGATCTACTTCATACTCTACGATTTCCGCCGGGAGACCTCTGCCATGCAGATAAGCCTTCGCTACATGCCAAGCCTCCGCGTCGGATTGAATTAGTTTTTTGCTTCTTCAATCGCTTCTTCTTCTGTCTGACCCTGATTTGCTTTGCGCACGGTTTCTATAAGGAGCGCATATGCGTCCGGGTTGCGATCAAATAATTTGCCAGGAAGCTCGAATTTGTCCCCTGCTTTGTAGGCTTTCTTTAGCTCTGGATCATTCCAATTAAAATCGTGCTCAGTCGCCTTAACAATGCGAGCATCATTATAGCGATACCAGTCGAATTTATCGCCTTTATCAGCTTCACGCTCACAAATCCGACTTTCCATTAAGGTTAGCTGACGTACCTTCCATACCTCGCCATCAATGCTGACTTCTATCTCATGACGTGGTGTTGTTTCATTTGCTTGCGCTAAGAATTTTTCTAATTTCCCCATGAAAAAGCCCCCTATTCTTCTGTATATTCTGGCAATTTATCAAGATAATCAGGCTTCTTGTTACTGCGGCCTTTAATTTCATAAGTCGCGTTATCGTTTCCATCTGCCTTTGCTTCCCATAATGTGATTTCTTCTGGGTTTAAATAGATATCCGTTAAACGAACGCGTTCTGTATTGCCGTTTTCCTTATCGACCATTTCGCCCAAAAGCTGTGGAATTACGGGAGTTTTACCCTCCGTAATTTGATCCACGCAAAAATATTTGAGCAGAGCGTTAACAGATGATACCTTTAAAGTAACCTCCACATGCCAAGAGTCAATAGTTTGCACCGAGCCCTTTTGCAGACGCTTTACATCGCCATACTCTGTTTTTAAGACGGCCTTTCCTTCCAATGTACCGTAGATTGGATCACCATTTTCATCGTATACCTGACAATTTTTTAATTTAATATCGCTTTGACGCATGCTTACAGCACCTCCCATTCAATATCGAAAAGCTCAATAGCATCTAGTGGCTTGGCGGCTAAGCGGAATCCGCGTTTGTCACCAATTCCATTTTTCTTATCTTCAAAAATCCAGCCTTTATCAATAGCGCCTTGCGCTTCACGCACTTCGAGATAGGTCTTAACCGCTCCAACGAACGTCGCACCGCCAATATCGTTATTGTCCAGTTTGCCTTTATATTTTTTCCCAACAGAGGTAATGTCATTAACAATTTGGTCAAGGGTCATTGAGACGCGAATTTTGCCAAAATCCTCACGTTCTGCTGCTTTTAATGTCGTTAAGGTGTTGACCGCACTTTCAATCAGGTACACGTCACCATCGCGAACGGCAATCAATGTACCAGAGTTAAGCGCGTTTTGAATTTCAGTGTGTCCCCAATCCTTTGCCGCCTTTTTCATCGGCACTAGCTGTGCACTCAGAGAAATGTGAGCTGGCGTAGCAGCGATCATACCTGCTAGCCATGCCGCCCATTCTAAGCTTGCATAGGTCTTGCCGTTTACATGCTGACCTGCAATGGCGCAGTTTACGACACGTCGAGAGTTGTTGGCGACAGAGCGCTCCACATGCTCGTTCATGTTGCTATCTTTTTCCGGCAAACCTCCGATTACTAGCGTGCTACGTTTTTTGCTAAAAAGCTCGCGATCCACCATGAATTGTTTAGCTGCTGCTTGGATTCCCGCATCAGCCGACGGTAAATACATCGCGTCGAAATCAACACCTGAGATAGAGTTAAATAGAGTAGTAAAGTCAGTAGCCGATAAAGTAGCAATGCCGCTAGTTCCACCCGAGAGTGCCGTCATTGCTGTTTCTTCTACTGCTTTGTCACCCAGCTTTTTCACCTTGATATAGATGGATTGTTCTGCTTTGGTTACTAGCTCGTCCATATTTGCAAACGAGAACTTCTCTGTTTTTACTGGGCCTTTGACCTGCAATTCCTTTTTACCTAATTCTGCTGTGGAATCCTTGATCGAAATTTGTAGCTCATTACCAACTAAGCCTGGATAACGTGCTTGAATAGCAATCGAACCTTCTTGTGAATAGCTGGCCGCAACACTCTTACCGTTCGTCATACGATAGCCAACTACAGTAGCGCCACCTTCTGCGGCCAACTCCAAAATATCGATTTGTCCAAAGGTTTCTGCTACGCGCTCTTCATAACCCTTCATTGTAATGACCTGATCAGGGGCTCCCCATTCAGCTAGATATGGTACTAGTACCACACCACTTTTCGGTAGGACTCGCTCCTGTGCTTTCGCCTTTAATTCTACGTTTACACCTGGTCGTTCACGTTGGATTGTCATACTATTTACCTCCTCGAAATGTAGATACGTATTGTCGTACTTGTTCTTCATTAATTACCTGCTGATCCGTAAATGCATGTAACGCTCCTGCTACTTCAAACCGCTCAGCTTGTAACAGTGGTGCACTCTCAATCCATTCCAGACGAGTGCGCTTGTTCTCCTGAGCAGTAGTGTTGAGGGGCTGTGACTCTACTCGCTCGTTGTTCTTTTTTAGCAGTGTTTTTTTGACTGCACCACCATTGGTTTGGCCTGTTGATTTAGCCATGTCCATCCTCCTTCACATCAAAGATAGCAATTTTCTCAACCTGCTCTCTTCGTACAGGCATAAGGTACTCATAGCGAAATGTTATTTCTGCCCGTTCCTTTTTTTCGGTATTCACAGAAAAAGTGCTCGGGTCGATATCAAGCAAGAGCTTATTTTTGCCTCGGTAACTATAACGTTGCTTTCGTAACAAATCTCGCAAGACACCTGTCGAAAGCGGAACTTGCTTTTCTTGCTCCAAGGGATAGTGCAACATAATAGTTGCTTCACAAATCACTTTGTAGCTGGTCAGGCTATTTCCCTTTTCACTGATCGTTTGGGTCATGACAAAAGCGGATGGTAATGGAAACGTCCCCTCCATCCACTCTCCTAATTGGGAAATGATCGGTATATGGGGATATGCCTCCTCTACCAAATCAATTAGCGTGGACAAATCCCTGTCCATCTCTATTTGCACCTCCTTTCAAGGCTTTTGCTCATTGTTTAGTGTGGATATGGGAGGCGATCTTCCCTCATATGTTGTTGCCTGCTTTCTAGTCTGGTTTACCTTTTGTTCTGCTGATCGTTTTACAGATGCTAGCTGCTTGTGTATAAATGGCTTTCTTTCATTAGCCAGTTGTTCTCTGACAGCTCCTAGTAATCTTGGATGCAGGATCATTCTGGTGCGTACCTCCTTGCTCAACCGTTACTGCCTCGCCAAATGGTCCTTACACTTATAGGTGGCTTCTGCCCCACACAAACAAACGTTCGCAAAAATAGATTTTGACGCATCCGACGAGTAAAAAGAAAACAGCCATCATAAGGATAGCTGTTACATTCTTGGCAAACTCAATTTTTTGTTGGGCACGAGACAGCAAGGTAGATACATTTCCTCGGGATATAAAGAGCATTTCAGCGGTTTTCTCATGAGTAAAGCCGCTCCCATGCACCATCAGATAGCACTCTCTTTCTTTTTCTGTAACGAACTGAAGATAAAAATCTATTAGCTGCCGTTCTGCATCACTCACACCGACACGGCATCCTCCTGTTCCCGGACTCACATAGCTTTGCATTTTAAAAGGGTCTAATAAAATCTCTCGCTGTTCCTTTGATCGTCTCTGAATACCTCGTTGATTATCAGGTTGTCTGCCTGTTTCCAGCCATTTAATCGCATACTCCACATCGCGAATGCTTGCGGCCAGACTACTGCGCAATGCTTCCCGATCTGTACCATGTACACCGCCGGCACTAGCTTCTTGGTTGGAATTCTCTATTTCAGCTAACATGTTCTTCAGTTGTTTTTTGGTTGCTTTGTAGGAAGTAATTAGTTTTTTTATACTTTTTGCCATGCCTTTATCCCCCTTGATTTTACGTACTTTTTTACATGTGCATCTTTTATTCCATTCCGGTACAAAATCGTCGGTTTCTCCTATACGATCATTGCCTTATCTGCTTGATTGGTGTAAGCTCACCGTCTGCTTGCCGCTCTATCCTTCAGAAATTGAATGCTTGTGGTATCACCCATCAAGCGTCTCCATTCATACTCTGAGATTGTTCTAGGTTTTTTCTGTCTTTTTGAAGCTTTCCTCTCTTGATGTAGGCTTCTTTGTTTTTGATTGGGCTTGCTCATGATCTCCCTCCTTTTTCATTGATTTGCTGCCGATACAGGTTTGATTGTTTTTCCAAATGAAAAAAGGACGCTAGAAACTCCCACTCATCGTGGAAATATCCAGCGCCCTCCCGCATCTCGGTATCAGGCTAATATGTAGTTGTTAAAATAATTCATTTTCTAGAAATGCTATTTTTGCTATCTTTCCTTGGCTAGATTTGACTACAGTCTCACCGTGGTGAACCAGAGGCACTATTTTAATCTTCCCTTGAACAGGGTCGATGAGAACCATACTAGCTTCCCTACCAACCGGAATTGTCACCTGTTTCATGTCCAGTGTTAGTTTCATCTCTGTAGACCGCATTCTCATCTTCCTCCTCTGGAACCTTCTGAAGCAATTTGATTGAATACGCAAAACTTGAGCATTAATCAACTTTCAACTTTATATTAGTTGATTAAAACTCAAAAGTCAACCAAAACTTGCTAATACCTCAACTGAATAGATATAATAGAGCTAAACAAGCTAGGTATGGATCATAAGGTAGACAAGGCGGTGATAGAATGACACTTGGAGAACGATTAAAGGAAAAACGCAAAGAATATAAATGGACCCAAAAAGAGATTGCAAACAAACTAGGCGTCGACAACACCACTGTCTCAAAATGGGAATCAAATACCTATGAGCCGGATGCTACTTCGCTTAAGGAATTAGCTGAAATATATCAAACCTCTACCGACTATTTGCTCAACAAACAAACAAAAGAAGAACCTCACTTCTCCTCAAATGAAACGGAAGATGCTACCGGACTTGCCTTTATCACAGGTGGAGACTCTTTAACAGCAGAAGAGGCTGAATACCTAAAGGAAAGCCTGGAGCTTTTTCGCAGAATGAAGGAAAAGCGAGCAAAGTCCAAATGATTTGATATACCAACCTAGCAGGCCATAAAGTTTATTTTGACGATCTAGTTTTTTCATCATATAGGAAAAGGCATAAGGAAACTTACTTCCCTATGCCTTATATTTTATATCCTCTATTCTTTGATGTATGAAATTATGCTTTCTAATATGGACCTCGGAATTTCCTTTTTTAGACTATCCCTCTGTGCAACAATTTAAGATACCGCCAACGAATCAGCCAGAAATACAGAAACTGGGCCGCCACAAAGCAACCTAGAACAATCACAGAGCTTGCTACAACAGAATAGGGAAGCAATTGTTGCAGAGCAGTAAATGCAACCCCGCTGTGGACAATCGCTATTACGATAGGTAAAAAGAACATAATCAGCAATTGTCTTGTGACCGTTTTTCTTAATTCTTTCCCAGTTAAGCCTAGCTTTCCGATGAGCTGATACTGGGCATGCTCCCTGTCCAAATCTGTATATAATCGGAAGTAAAGAAAGCTAGAAGCAAACGTGAAGAACACAATGCCAATCATAACGCTCGATATCAGTAATAATCCATTCTCTTGCTTTGCCTCTTTCCACTCCAAGCTTAAAGCAGAAAACATATACGGTGATTCATAGTTTAGCAATGTATTATTCAAATGATTTGCTACGTCTACCGTGTTTTCCCAGTTATCTACCGCAAAAACATTGATTCTCATCGGATGAGATTCAGTTTCTGCTTCAGTGGATTCTTGCATATTCTGGGCTTGGGCTTGCTCTGACGTACTAGATTGGTCGCTGTCCTTTTGCAACCCCTCTGTGGTCGAGTCTGTATTGGCTGTCAAGCGGCTAGCTAGGATTTTTTCGTACGCCTGATCTGTTACTGCCACATAGTAATCGTCGGAAAAATTTTGTGGGATAACCATATGATCAACCACTTTTTTCATTGATAAATCGAGCTTTACATTTCCATGTGTAATCTGAAGCTGACTTTCTCTATTCTGCTTACTGCTTCCTCGCTCATGGGCATATTTCCCTGGTATCCACAGAAATTCTCCTTCATGTAAAGTCTCTATTGGATAGCCAAGAGCCTGCGCTAAATGGTTATAGTGAGTAAGGGACATGATCATATCATTGTCAGTCCAGAATAATTCTGCATAGGCTTGCTGATAAGAGAATCCCGCATCTGTTAGCTCTTTTCCAATTAGCGAAACATGCTCCTTCTCCTGCGGATTTTTTGCATAGGAAACATAGGTAAATGCATATGGATTTTTTATTTTAGCCAGCCCCTGATTTCCCATAGCGGCGCAGGTGCCGATTGCCACAAAGGCTACTGCTGAAACAACCGCTACCATAAAAAACATGTTTGCATTATCTCGCATGCGGTAAACCAATTCAGACATCGTGAGGATATTGGTTCTTTTAAAAAATAACCTGTCTTTCTTCTGTAAAAAACGAATGGTATATACACTGCACTGGGTAAAGAAAAAGTAGGTTCCAACGACAACTAGTGCGACCCCGCTAAATAATAGCGAAAACAAATAGATGCCCCTCGCAAAACAGAAAACACAAAAATAGCCTGCTCCAATCAAAATAACAGCAAGGATGGATAACCCAATAGAAGCCTTAGGCTCCGGCTTCGGTTTCTCACCCGCTTGCAATAGTTCAACCAGCTTGTTGACTCTCATAGTTTTGGAAGTAAAGAAAGAAATCGCTAAAAACAAGACAAAAAAGGCCAGTAAGGTAATTCCAATAGCTTTATAAGGTAAATAAAAGGGTAGTCCTTTTGCAATAGCTAGCATATCTGCACTAATCAGCAGCACAAGCTTAGCAAATACCAGACCAACCAATATTCCTGACGCCATTGAAAGAACACCAATCATCATATTCTCCATAAAAACAAGCTTGTTTAGCTGCTTGTTTGTCATCCCATGGATAAGTAAAATACCAAATTCTTTTTTCCGAGTTTGCAAAAAAGCACTGACAGAATACAGCACAAAGAAAAAAGAAAAGATGAAGATAAAATAGGGAGGCAATTGCATCGCCATTTTTCCAAGCGAATTCATTGTTGAACTCCAGCCTGTCAATTCTCCTTGTAATTGGGGATGAAAGGCAATCAGGGCATAGGTGAAAAACATCATCACAGAGAAGGCACAGCTTAAAAAATGGGCAGCATAGGCTCGTTTGTTGCGCATTACATTATTACGAGCGTATTGTTGAAAAGTCATGTGCTTCTCCCCCTAATAACGACAATACATTCATGATTTTCTGATAAAATGCCTGACGATTATCCCCACAGTATACTTCATTAAAGAGCTTTCCATCTTTAATGAATACAACTCGATTGCAATAGCTAGCTGCGAAAGCATCATGCGTAACTAACATCATAGTAGTCTGATCTACCGCGTTGTAGGATGATAACAATTGCATGACATCTCGGGCTGCCTTCGAGTCCAAATTACCTGTAGGTTCATCGGCAAGCAGTAATTTCGGTTTATGAATCATTGCCCTTGCAATTGCTGTTCGCTGGGCTTGTCCTCCTGAGATCTCATACGTGCGTTTATTTAAAATAGGAGTAATGCCTAATCTGTCAGCAATAGCGGCTACTTTTTCATTCATGATCTCTAAGCTAGTGCCATCAAGAGTTAACGGCAATAGAATATTTTCTTTAACTGTCAGCGTGTGTAAAAGGTTAAATGATTGAAACACAAATCCCAGTTCTTGTCTTCGAAATAGCGCCAATTGATCCGGTGAAAGGAGGTGCGGGTTTTGATTGTTAATCAGCACTTCCCCTGATGTAGGCGAATCAATGGTAGAAATCATATTCAGCAGGGTAGTTTTACCACTTCCCGACGGACCCATGATCCCAACAAACTCCCCCTCTTTAATTGTCAAATCAATATTGGATAGCGCTTCATAAGAAATTTTTCCTTGATAGATTTTGCTAAGTGCACGAGCTTTTACGATATCCATTATGCATACTCCCCTTTCCTTTCATTTCTGTTATCTTAGTGTAATCAACTGGGGGGAATGTTCATATAAAACACTCTTTCATTTTGCTTACAGATTTGTAAGATTTCATTAGTCCATCCCCATGTTAGAAGCGACGAGAAGCATATGGAAAAATAATCTGTACGATCGTTCCTTTGCCCTTCTCAGACTGAATTTCGACCGAATGATTCAGCTTTTCTGCCACTTCCTTGACTAAATACAGACCCATTCCCGTGGATTCCTTGAATTCCCTTCCATTTTCCCCGGTAAAAAAAGCGCGAAACACGCGGGGAAGATCGGCTGTCGGTATGCCTACTCCTCTATCCTGTACTTCTAAAACAACAGACTCGCCCTGCGTAAAAGCTGCAATCGTCACTTTTTCATGTGTACCGGCGGAATATTTAATGGCATTCGATAACAATTGATCCAGCATAAAGACCAGCCATTTCGCATCCGTTTCCACTGTTAATGTCGACTCCATTTTTACGTCAGGATAAACGTAATTTCGAATAAAAAACCTCTTATTATCATGAACAACTTTATTTACAATCGGTAATAAACGGACATGATCCACGCTAAAATCCTGTTCAAATGTCTTCAGCCTTGAGATATATAACGCCATTTCTAAGCCTTTGCGCAGCTTATCTGTCTCCTCCGCAATGCTTTCAAATCGCTCGTCATCTTCCTTCTGGGTAATTAATTCGATGACGGATAACGGTGTTTTCATCTGATGTACCCACTGATTCATAAAGGTAATATGATCTTGATGCTGGCGTTCCCAACTCTTTATCTGCTCCTGATATCTTTTATATTGGGCCTCCAATAAGGTTGCTAAAGCTTCTGGAAGCGGCGAGTGGTTGAATTCTGACATGAACTCATGCATAGCCTCAAACGGCTGGGATAGGCGCAAATAAAAAGCACGATGGCTCACATATCGGTACGCAAGATATATCAGTAAAAGAAAAGTCCCTAAAAAAATAGCATACAAGGCTGTCAGCATATGATCATAGCCATCAAACCAAAAAACAAGCAAGAGAAACAGCATTAAGATGTAGGAATATAAGATAAGCGGGACATGCTCACGCAAAAAGAGCCATACATGCTGCTTGTTGCCGGATGAATCCATTTCAAAAGACTTATTTCTAGCTGATCGTACCTTCGATTTCCCTTCAAAGGTACTCGTGTTGCGCTCTCTGTCCATTCACCCTGTACCTCCTGCATGATTCCACGTGATCTGTAATCGGTAGCCGGCTCCCCTGACCGTCTCAATTGCATCTTCTATTCCTAACTCAGCAAGCTTCTTTCGCAAGCGAGTGATATTCACACTCAATGTATTATCATCTACAAATGCCTGATCATCCCACAGTTTGTCTAAGAGCTTAGCCCGACTCGACACACGTGGATAAGCAGTGAGCAAGGCCTCCAGTAAGATCGCTTCCTTTTTAGTCAGTAAGCTGCTCTCTTCTTGCAATTTCACTTCTAATCTCTCTGGATAAAGGCATAAGCCTTTTTGCTCGACCATGCGCTCCTCCATCTTTGGGGCATAATCTCCATAGGCTCTGCGTAGCTGACTGCGAATTTTGGCTATTACTAGCTCATAATGAAAGGGTTTGGTAATAAAATCATCTGCACCATACTCAAGTGCCATTACCTGATCCATCTCTGTACTGCGAGCTGATATAAACACGATGGGGCACGTGGAGATCGTTCGAAGCTGACGACACCAGTAGTAGCCATCAAAGCTGGGCAAATTAATATCTAGCAAAACCAAGTCTGGCTTCCATTCTAAAAAGCTCTCCATAATGAGATCAAAATTTTGGATTACAACCCCTCGGTATTTATATCTCTCTATATGTTCTCGCAGCAATTCTGCAATTTTCGGATCATCTTCAATAATCAAGATTGTCGTCATAAGCTTTTCCCATCCTTTATTCTTGTAAAAGGAAAGCTTCCAGCTATTTTTCCTTTACACTCTTCTCATCGTTTGACGTAAAAGCAGCCTTTTCCGTCACTTTCTCTCTGTTTTCCTTTTTTTGTCGCAATAGATGTATTTCACTACTTTTAATTGTTGTATACTTTATATAAGCCAAAATAAGGAAGGATGATCACCTATATGATTGATAAAACAGCACTGGTTATTGTAGACACCCAGAGCATCATTACCTATCATTCTTATCATGGGGAAGAAATCGTTGGCAAAATTAGTTCCTTACAAGCAAAAGCTCGTCAGCTCAACATCCCTGTTCTGTTTATTCAGCATATTGGTCCAGCCGGCTCTCCTTTTGAAGAAGGAGCGCATATGACTGAGATTCATCCTAACGTTGCACCTCTTGAGGGTGAGATAGTGATTAAAAAGACAGCATGCGACGCATTCTATGAAACAGCACTGCATCAGGAACTTATAAATCGAGGTATCGAGCATCTCATTATTGTTGGCTTTCAAACTCAGTTTTGCATTGATACAGCTTGCCGAAGCGCAGTCTCACACGGCTATGAGGTAACCTTGGTTGGCGATTGCCATTCGACAGCCAATACCCCGACCCTGAACGCCATCTCTATTATTGACCATCACAACGAAACATTGAACGGGCTAGGCACCCAACATCATAACATCACAGTCAGGGATTCAAGTGAGATTTTTGCCTCCGAGCTTGCACGCTAATGGAAGATAAAAGATTGGGACTAAAAAAATATAGCTTTGCCAAGAGCAATTAGACTTAGACTCTTACTTCAGCAGCTTTACCTGGTAACAGTAATCATGAATCAAATAAAAGAACAGACTCC